>CANQIS010000127.1 GCA_947624115.1 uncultured Bacilli bacterium | reverse complement strand
TAAAAGGTATCATTGATGAATCACAATATTTAAGAGTAAGTGAAAATATAAAAAAAGAGATAGATGATAATAAAAAGAATATTGATGATCTTAAAAATAAGCAAATAGATTCAAATAGATTAGATAATAAAAAAATAGAAAAATATATAAATGAATTTTTATCATTAGAAAATCCGACTAGAAAATTAATCATAAATTTAGTTGAAAAGATTTATATCTATCAAGATAAAAGGGTAGATATTATATTTACATTTAAAAATACTACATAAAAAATGTATCAGGTGATAGTCTTTGGAGCATTGCTAAAAAATATGGTATTACAGTAGATGAATTAAAAAATGCCAATGATTTAACTAGCAATGTATTAAGTATCGGACAAAAATTAAAAATTCCTAGTATGTCAGGAAGTACTACCGAACCACAAAATTATATAAATTATACTGTAAAATCAGGTGATAGTTTATATTCTATTGCGAGCAAAAATAATTTAACTGTTCAAGAATTGAAAAACTATAATAACCTTACTAGTAATGTATTACAAATTGGTCAAATTTTGAAAATACCAGTTGTTTCAACTGAAGAAGGGCCAATTGGAAAATATAATGAATATGTTGTAAAAACAGGTGATACTTTATATTCTATTGCAAATAAATTTGGATATACAGTTCCAGAATTAATGAGTTATAATAACTTAAATAGTACAGTATTAAGTGTTGGTCAGATTCTTAAAATTCCAACAGTTACCCCTGATTTAGAAAAAACAAATTATATAGAATATATAGTTAAATCAGGTGATAGCTTATATTCAATAGGAAGAAAATATGGATTGACAGCCCAAGAGTTAATAAACTACAATAATCTAAAAAGCAATGTCCTTAGTATAGGTCAAATTTTGAAGATTCCAACATCTACTGATAATAATAATTCTAATTATATAGAGTATGTTGTAAAATCAGGAGATAATCTATATTCAATCGGAAGACAATATGGTTATACGGCTCAAGAATTAATGAATTATAATAATTTAAAAAGTAATTTATTAAATATTGGTCAAATTATCAGAATTCCAAGAAATTAATTAAACAGTAAAATGTATTATTTATAATATATTTAATACTGTTTTTTTTTGAAATTTGAAAAAATTGCTTATTTCATGAAAAAAATATATAATATTTTATATGAGGTGATTTAATTGAATTTAAAGACATTAACATGTAAACATGATAATATTGACTTAAATAAATATATTGAATTTAGAGAATTTGTAAAGAAAAATATGAAATATCCAGAATGGTTAGGCGATTTTTCAAAGGAAGATTTGACTTATCTATTAAGCAATGGTTCTAAAATATGGATTTATTATTCTGATATTGAGCCAATTTGTTCTATGATGCTAATTCCTTCTACTGAAAAAGATATAAAAAAATTTGACCTTGATTTAGATTATAAAAAGGTTGTTGACTATGGACCTATGTTTGTAAATCAAAAATATGTTGGAAATAGTTTACAAATCCAAATGTTAAAAGAACTTGACGATTATTGTTCGACTTTAAGATATAAATATGCTGTCAGTACTGTTCATCCGGATAATATCTATTCAATAAATAATTTAGTTAAAGATAATTTCGAATATATTAATAGAAAAGATTTTAAACGTGGAACTAGAAATATTTATTTGAAAAAATTGTGATAAAATAAGTAGCGTTTCTTTAAAATTCCTTTGCAATACAGAAACAACTAAGAATGAAATTTTTATAAAAATACAAATTAAAAATTCTATGTATATTAATGATTTATGTATAAAAAAACAGTTTAAAGTTTGTTTTTAAACTGTTTTAATGCAATTCTTGACATACACCAGAGGCTGGCTCATAAAAACAATGATTTTTATATCTACCAGCTAAATCTTGATCCCACCAAGTTGCTTTACAACTTTCACCAGTTTTTGGTGCATAAAACCATAATGCATTAGTAGCAGGATAATAATATTCACCTTTTAAAACACGATCTGCTAAATTTTGTTCAGTAGTTGTTGGATTACTAAAAAAAAGTGGACTATCCTTGCCTGCAAAACCTCCTGGATTCTGATAAATCATTTCTGATATAGTTCTAATATTTTTAAAAGTAAGACAAGATGCAAGTGTGCGATTAACACCAACATTTCCAACCATTAACATACCTAAATTTCCTTCACCAATTGCTTCAGCACGCATCAATCTTGCAAGTAAATCGCGTTCTTTTGTAGTATATTTAACAATCATCTATTACTCTCCTTTACAAAAATTAAAAAAATACTTGAAAATTATTTATATCAATGTTACAATATCATTGTCATTATAATTTTTATTATTCAATTTATAAATTATATTATTTCTTTATTATAATATGCAAAAGTTGTTAAAAATTGTATTAGACGGTTATATATTAATAATTTTAGGGGCATAAGATAATGGTTAGTCGTGAGCTCTCCAAAACACATAGTTGGGGTTTAACTCTACTATTTAGCAAACCCTTTATTTATGGGAAAAACCTATAAATATGA
>CANQIS010000126.1 GCA_947624115.1 uncultured Bacilli bacterium | reverse complement strand
TGTTACTTATACATTTTTTATGATATAACTGATAAATCTATTATTTTGATTTTGGATAAAACTGCATTAAATAGCAGGATACTATATTTATATTTCTATTCCATTAATAGCGCATATGGAGTCCCTTTGACAGAATCGTTAAAGAAGATTGTAAATCAAGCATATGCACAAAACCAAATTATATCTTTCGTCATTAATACAGGTGGATATTTAAACGGCGGAATAGGATATCTTACATCAGATAAATTGTATGGACATGCAATGGTATTCGGATATGATTATGTCCTAAATTTTTCTTTTGTAAATGGTTTATGGACGCAGCAGTAATTAAACAGTAGCACTATAATAATGGAAAGTTCTTTTAGAATTATGCCAAATATTGATTGCTATACTATATACATTCCGTAAATGACAACATAACTTCCGTACATTTTTTGGTAGTCCGTAATATTCCTTAACCATACTTGTACTTTGTTATTAGTGGTGAAAGTAAGTGTTACTGATTCTTCTTTGCCAGATGATACGTTATATAAGCTTAGCGTAAGTGCGCGTTGGCCATTAGAAAAATTCATTATTCCATGTGCGATATCATAATTGGCTGAATGGAAAGTGCATAGATATGAGGGAAATGTGGCTATATCAATTTCGTATGTATTACCTTCCATAACTTTCTTGTCAACCAATTTTACAAGTTTTAACGCGCCAATACTGCTATTTAATGCAGAAAAACCAATTAAAAATCACTCCGTAATGGAGGTTCATTAAGGCATTGGGAAAGTTATTTTATCTCCAAATTTTGAGTACGAAAATAAAGCCGCGTGTCCGCAACCTAATGGCACAAAGCTTTATTTTAATGCTCATACTAATTTAAGCGGCGTGGTTCCTGTGGTTCATCTTAATCCGTTCTTCATTCGTGTACACATAGTAATTATTGGTCGTATCCAACTTGCTGTGCCCCATCATTTCCTTTAAGTCCTGCAATGGCACTCCCTGATTTGCCATATAAGTAGCAAACCATTTCCTAAACCTGTGCAAGTGGACGTTAGGGACACCAGCCTTTTCTCCAATCTTTTTTACAATGGAATTAAGCCCCTCATTGCTTAACTTGCCATGATTATTCCTACGACTGCAAAATAGATACTCTGACGTATACTTCCTGCTGTTGATATACTCGCGCATGTGCTTTTCACATCTGGCAGAGAAATACGCCATCCTGTCTTTACTTCCTTTGCCGTGGATTAGGACGGAACGGTTTATGAAATCAATATCTGAAATCTTAATCTTTGTAATTTCTTCGCGTCTGCACCCGGTTGAGAAAAGAAAATCAATTAACGCCCTGTCCCGGTAATTGTCGCAAGCGTCACGCAACATTTCCACCTCTACATCAGAATATGGCCGTTCCATAGTCTTAGGTATCTTTACTCTCTTGATGCGTTTAACCGGATTTTTTAAAATATACTCTTCATCAACGCAAAACTCAAAGAATGTGTTCAGGACACGCCTAGCATCGTCAACAAATGCCGGTGAGCCTTTTACTCCTAACTCTGCAAGGTAATAACGTACTGCATTTGTGGTTACGTCACCTACAGGCAAGTGAGAAAAATCAAAGAATTTTTGAATGTGGAAATTGTACGTTTTCAGCGTATATCCAGATAGCCCCTCCATCTTCTTTGTAGCAAAGTAGTGTCTGATAATCTTTTCGTTATCAACCACCTCTGTGGTCGGGAGATTCTTTTTAGGAGATAAATCATATTCGTTTAGACATGCGGACATGATATTTTTTATCATGTTCAAAGCGTCAGACGATAGCTGGTCTGAAAGAAATGTTACTACTTTTCCAATTATTTGCTCTTGAATATCCATACGCTGCCTCCTTTTGTGGTTGCCAAGAAAGCTGTCTATATGGTATACTCATATAGACAGCTTATGGCTGTTGTTTTGACCGCAGGAGGTAGATGGGTAGTCTAGGACTCCTGCGGTCAGTTTTTGTTTTCGGAGACATTATATCACGGTTTCTGGCTTGTGGCAAACTGCATTAAATAGCAGTAAAGATATGGCGAAATATTTAACACCAACAGACGAAAGTATAAAAAACGTAGTTGTTTTATTCTTGTATATTTCTACTCGATATGACAATGACAATTTACCGATTGCGCAAGAGGTAAATAAAGTTTTAAAAACTATATTAATTGGCCTTAATAAATCATGTTGGTTTAACGCATATATAGGAGCTGGAACAGCTCTTGGCGCAACAGGATATTGCTCGTCAGATGGTTATGGACATTTTATACTCATGAACTACAATGAAAGTGTTAATTTTAAGATATATAATTGGATTGTTTCTCAATCATAATATCTGTAAAACACAGATGCGTAATGCACTGATGTACCTCCAATATTATGTATAGTAATTATGTCTCCGGCTTTTGCCGGAACTAAATGTGACATACGAATGTCTCCTGTTGAATTGCCATATTGTGTATAATACAGCAAAGCGTTATTAACATAAATTTGTGACATTGAAGTTGGGCCGTTGTAACCTTGCATTAAGATCATTGCAACTCCATCATTTTGCGCTATATAAGTTACTAT
>CANQIS010000125.1 GCA_947624115.1 uncultured Bacilli bacterium | reverse complement strand
AGGAAACGAAAGCTATGAAGCAGAAACATTTAAGTGTGAACTTAAATATTCAAAACTTGTTTTGAATTTTGTTCTATTGAAAATAGTTATAAGAATTATATTGAATATATTTTAAATTTTTTGGTTAGTAAACAATTAGCTATTTATGTGTTTTATTGTTATATATATAATTATGATTTAAAAAATAAATTGAGTACAGATATGATTAGTTTTTCAAATTTGGTTAATGTTAAGCAAATTGATTGTGTAGGTGTTATTAAGATAATTAAAAACGAATAAGTAAAACTTATTCGTTGTTTTAAAATGCATCAAAATTAATTCTAACTTTTTTTAAATTATTGTTAAATGAAATGGCTTGAGCAATTCTTCTAATAGCTTTAGCTACTTTACCATTTTTTCCAATAACATGAGAAATTTCATCTGATGAAACAATTACTTCAATGGTAATATATTCGTCATCTTCATCAATTTGTTTTACTGATACTGAGTCGGTATCTGAAACAATTTGTTTGACTAAATAATCAATGAATTCTACTAACATAATTATTTATTGCTCTTTTTAGATGCCATTTTTATTTCATGGATTTCTTTGTTTACACCAACTTTAGTTAGTAAATTTTTAACTGTAGGTGTAGGTTGAGCTCCTTGAAGTAACCATTTTTTTGCAACTTCGTTAGAAATTTTTAATACGGCTGGTTCTTTAGTTGGATCATAGTATCCTACTTCGTCGATTACTTTTCCATCTCTTGGACTTCTTGAATCAGCGACAACAATACGATAAAAAGGTTTTTGCTTTGAACCCATTCTTTTTAATCTCATTTTAACTGCCATAATATCCCTCCTTCAATTACTTCAATATTAGCATATAAAAAGAAAAGTGTCAACTATTTTTGGTTAACACTTTATTGTATGTATTTTTCATTAACATTTTCTTCAATTTCTTGCTCAATTTTTTCATCTACTTCATCTTCTATTTCGTCCCATGGTTCTTCATCTTCTTCAATGGCAATTTTCATTTTTGTTTCACCAACGATTTCAACACCAAGTTCTTTTTCAATTTCAAAACTGATAATACCATCATCTTCAATGTTTACTTTACTACATGTTGGTTGTTTTAGAGTTCTAACGATTACGTCTGTATCACTAGTTAAATCGGCATTTTCGCGTATTTTAACATTGAATAAATCATTGTAATCAATTTTTTTACTAACAACAGTTGTCTTACTGTCATTATCATAAGAATACCAAATATTTACATCGTATGATCCATCAACTCCAATTTTTTCTCCCGATTTGTAGCCTTTAAATTTATGATTAATTACCCAACAACCTAAGACTGTAGTTGGTTTAGCATTTGTTTCAATATTGTAACCATTTTTAAAATATTTTTTACCTTTACCAATTATAGCTTTAGTAACTATTTCTTTATAAGCTGCCACACTTATCACCCCTCACTTTAATTTATGCGGAGAAATGGTAAAAGTGTACAAAAAAATAAAAACAAATAGAAAGTGTCTATTTGTCTATTTAGTTAGTAATTTTTGCTTTGATTTTTTTGGTTGAAAATTAAATATGTTTGCTTTAGGAATATTTATATCTGATTTTTGATTTATAATAATCTCTTGTTGATTATCTGTTATAATACTATGGACAGTATTAACTAGGTAGTTGTTTGCATCATAAAATATTATATTGCTTGTATATTTATGCAATTTTTTTTCTTTAGAAACTAAAATATTAATTTCATTTGCTTTAACAGTTATGTTTCCAATTGCAATGTCTTCTAATTTGCTATTTTTTGCTCCAAATGAATATTCGACAATAGAGTCGTTATTTTTTTGTTCTTTTTTTGTTAAATATAAGATTTGATCAAAAGTCAGATCGTTTAAATATTTTAAAATATTTGTTTCTAACATACAAAACCTCCTTTTCATTGAGTTGTTATTATATCATGTTTTTTTGTTAATTACAAATATATTGTCGAAATGTTTCTTTTTTTTGCTTGAAATACTTATTTTAATTTTATTCTTTATAAAAATAATGATTAATTCTTGTATAAATTTTTTTAGTTTTGTAGCAAAATCTTGTTAATTATAAAAAATAATTTATATTGTTTTAGTGTTGTGTAATATGCATTATTTTTAATATCTTTATTATATTAAATTTCAAAATAATAATTAGTACAATCATAGAAATAAGTAGAAGGATTGTGATTTAGGATTATTCCATATAGTTTAAAAAATAAAGATATATAAAATAATATAAAATAATAAAAAATTAGCAAAAGAAAAAAATAATATTGCCGAATAATATATTTAAAATATAAGAAGACATAACTAATAATATATAAAAAATACTAAACAAAGTAACTAAAAATGTTTACAAATATAAAAATAAATTATAAAAACATAGAAAAATTAAATAATAATAGTTGGGATAAATATATATCAAAGCGTATTGACAATATATAACTTTTATGTTACATTTTATATATAAAAATTGGAGGTAGTATTAAAAATGAAAAAAAATTTCAAAACAAAAAATAAAGGATTTACGTTAATAGAGTTATTAGCAGTAATTGTAATATTAGCAGTCATTGCTTTGATTGCTGTACCACAAATATTAAATATATTAAGTAGTGCAAGAAAAAGTGCAGCTGAGAGTTCAACGCTTTCAATAGCAAAATCAGCCGATAA
>CANQIS010000124.1 GCA_947624115.1 uncultured Bacilli bacterium | reverse complement strand
ATAAAAAAACATAGATTAACCTTTATAAAATATAGGATAATTCTATGTCTTAAATTATTTTCATGTTTTTAACCTGGATAAGAGCCTTTTTATATTGACAAAATTACGGTTTTATATTATATTAATTATAATAGATAGAAATGTGCTATCTTACTTTAATTGTTTAAATGTGGAGGAATCTAAAAATGAAAAACTTAAAAGCAAAAAAGGCAATCGTTAAAATTCGGAAGGTGATTTCTATAATGTTCGCTAAGAATCCAATTACTTTATTAGCTTTGTCATTTTTACTTTTCTCTGGCTGTACTCAATCTACTCCTAAAGAGAATATAAATGTTGTGGCAATTAACTATATGAATCAAAAATACGGTGATAATTGTGAGTATTTTGGACCTTATGGAGATAGTATGACGGGAACTCACCAGTTGATGATATCGTGTGATAGATATCCTGGTCAGAATGTCCTTGTTGCTATTAAAAATTATAAAGACGAAGAAAATAGAATCTTTCTTGATAATTATTTAGCCGTAAAATACCACAACGATACAGAAAACTTTCTTAAAGAATGTGCTGAGCAGGTCTTTACAGAAGCAAATGTATTTTCTGAGGTCGTTAAGCTACCTCTCCCAGCTGAATTATCTGTAGATACTTCTTTTGAAGAATATATTTCTGATACAACTGTACCACTTGACTTCTTAGTAGAAGTAGATGTTAATAACTTTTCTTCACGAGAACAAGTTCAAGAACTTATAAATCTTCTCTCAAAATACGGAAGTGAGTTTTATCTTTCCGTTCTAGTCGTTGATAGTAATGAATACGGCTCAGACAGTAGCGATGTCCTTGATGATAAAATGTATCGTAGAAATTATATTCATTGTGCAAAATTTAACACGCATTCTAAAGATTCAAACATCAGATGGCTCGAAGACGAAGATTAATTCAAAAATTAGAAGGAATCTTATCATAAAAAGATAAGATCCTTTTTATCGTTGAATCAATATAAAGTGCACAATTAAGTGCATTTGGTTAAAAAAAGTGTATTTTTAGAAGAAAGTGCACTTTTTTCAATGCCTTTTAAAGGAAATATAATAAATAAGTTGATAAAAAATTAAAAAAGTGATATATTATCAACTGCAAGGAAGATATTATTCCACGCGAAAAAGTGTAGGAATTGTACAATTTTCAAAAGTAAGTGCACAATGCCCACATTGTATTTTTATATGATATATGGCAATTTATTTGTCAAAATTTGATATTTATAATGAACGCTTATAAATATCTTTTTTTGTTTTTGGTTTGTTAATTATATTTATTTTATAAATTGCAATAAAGGTTAAAATGAACGCTTCGTGACCTTGACTTGCAATTTAAAAATAAATAATAAAATGATAATAAAAACAAAAGAAAAAATTAATATTTTAATAATGAATCATTAAATACAACTTCGTCTGGTTTAATATAATAACAGTTAAGTTTCTTAAGAATATATTCATCGCACAAGAATAACATCGCTTCATAAGGTGATTTTCCATTTAAAGAATCCCGACATAAACTATTAATATTATTCATAAATAAATCACAATTTTCTTGAGTAATATTTTTAAAAGAAAAACCTTTAGGTAAAATATAACGAATAAATTCATGATTTTTTTCTATACCACCTTTTTGCCATGAAGCTGAAGGATCACAAAAGAAAAGATGAGTAACATATTCACCAGTTTAATGAATACATTCAATATTATTAACATAAAAAAACTCATGACCATTATCAGTAACAATAATTGGGAAAATTTTTTAATTTATTAGGAATTTTCTTCTAAAAAATGTTAATTAATTATTGACGAACATAACTTCGCGTGCTATTATGTTAATACATACTTGATGGTGATAGTTTGAAAAACAATTGTTTTCATAACTATGTGCACCTTGAACGAAGTGAAAGGAATGTGTGGTTGACATGATAATAAATAAGGCATATAAGTTTAGATTATATCCTAATTGTGAACAAAAAATATTAATAAATAAAACATTTGGTTGTACGAGATTTATATATAATTATTATTTAAATAAAAAACAAGAACTATATAAAAGTGAACATAAAAATCTAAATGCTTATGATTGTATTAAAGATATAAAGAATTTGATTCAAGAATAAATATTGTTGAAAATAAAAAAATAACTGCGTATGATAGAATTATAAATATATTTAAAGCTAATATTATTCCAATAGACAAAGCATTTATTATGAATAAGTGTCCTGATTTGAGTGAAACTACAATTGAAAGAACATTAAATAAATTACTTAAAGAAGATAAAATTGTTAAAATCTCTGGTGGAAGATATACAAAATATAAATGGAATAATTAAATAAGTTGTTCAAAAATTCCGAACAGTTGAAATTATGAAAGGTATGTTTAACGACATATCTTGTAAAAATAAGGGAAAAACGATATTATGAATTTAAATTATGCAATATTTAGAAGTGTCTATATATCTATACTAGCACCATGTTTTACGACTGCATAAAAAAGAAAGAATACTATTGAAATTTCATTTCTTATACAATAAAACTTGGAACATATTATTTAAATAAAAATAACCTAATACCTAATGTAACAAAAAGGTAAAAGGTTATTTTTTGATATTTTACTTTTTAAATCTTTTTTCTATATAAAAAATAACATAATACATAATTACAGCAACAACACACAAAATAATTATTCCAGA
>CANQIS010000123.1 GCA_947624115.1 uncultured Bacilli bacterium | reverse complement strand
AGAAACTATGAATAAAGTAAAATAAAAAAATAATAAAAATTATCAAGTACGGTAGCGACTATCGGATTTTAAGTCTGCTTTAGCAGGTAGGAAACGAAGGCTATGAAACAGAAACATTTAAGTGTGAACTTAAATATTCAAAACTTGTTTTGAATTTTGTTCGATTATGATTATTCTAAAATTTGAATATATGTGGTATACTTATATTAGTAGGTGATGAAAGTGAAAGTAATTGTAAGTGCAGGTGGAACTGGTGGGCATATATATCCGGCTTTATCTATTATTAATACTATTAAAAAAATGGAGCCAGATAGTTCTATTTTATATATTGGAACGCACAATCGTATGGAAAAGGATATTGTTCCAGCTAATAATATACCATTTAAAAGTATAGAAATATATGGATTTCAAGGGAAAAATCCTTTTAAAAATATTAAAACAATTAAGGCATTTATAAAAAGTTATAAAGAATGTAAGGATATTATTAAAAAGTTTAATCCTGATATTGTTATTGGGGTAGGTGGTTATGTAACAGGACCAGTTGTTTATGCTGCACAAAAATTAGGTTATAAGACGTTTATTCATGAACAAAATAGTATACCTGGTAAATGTAATAAATTTTTAAGTAAAAAATGTGATAAAATTGGAGTTTCATTTAAATCTACATTAAGTTATTTTCCAGCTGGGAAAGCAATTTTTACTGGTAATCCATGTAGTGAAAGTGCGATTAATAGCGTTGCGATAAATAAAAGTGAATTTGGATTATCTGATAATAAAAAATTGGTATATATTGTTATGGGCTCATTAGGATCAGAAAAAATGACAGAATTTTTAGTAAAATCAATTTATATGTTTAATAATAAATCTTATGAGGTTATGTTTATTACTGGTAAATCATCTTATGAATTGGTTAAAAATAATGAATTTCCAAAAAATGTAAAAGTATTACCATATATTGATAATCAAGCACGTGTCTTAAAAAAAGCTGATTTGGTTGTTAGTCGTTGTGGAGCTTCTACATTAAGTGAAATTATTGCTTTAGGTAAACCTTCAATTTTAATTCCAAGTCCATATGTTGCTAATAATCATCAATATAAGAATGCACTCGATTTGACTGAGCGTCAAGCAGCTATTTTATTAGAAGAAAAAGATTTAAATGGCGATATATTGGTAAGAAAAATAGATGAATTAATAAACAATGAACAAAAATTACAGGAAATGAAGAATAATTTGAAAGAATTGTATATTCCAAATAGTGCTCAAAAAATATATAATATTTTACATGAAATGGTAGATAGGAAATAATATGGATATAAAAAAAGAAATAGAGAAAATTAATTGTGGTGAGGTATTATATGATATTAGTTTAAAAAATTATAATACTTATAAAGTTGATAGTGTTGCTTTAGCTATAGTTTTTCCAAATAATATTGATGAGCTGAAAAATATATTAAAGTTTGTTAAAGAAAAGAAAATAAGATATAAAATTATTGGTAATGGTTCTAATTTGATTTTTACTAAAAAATATTATGATATAGTTTTTATTAATTTAAGAAAATTTAATAAAGTCGACATTACGGAAGAAAAAGTGGTAGCTTTAAGTGGTGTGAATCTAATGAAGCTTGCTTATGATGTATCTAAAAAAGGTTTATCTGGATTAGAGTTTGCTACTGGTATTCCAGCTACGGTTGGTGGTGCAGTTTATATGAATGCTGGGGCTTATAATAGTAGTATTAGCGATATATTAGTAAGTGCTAAAATATTAACTGATAAATTAGAAATTATTGAATTATCAAATCAAGATTTTGAGTTTTCTTATCGTAGTTCATTATTACAAAAATTAAGAAATTATATTTGTTTAGAGGCTACTTTTTTGTTAAAGAAAGGAAATTGCAGTGATATTTTAGAATTGATTGAGAATCGAAAAAATAGACGCTTGGCTAGTCAACCACTTAATTATCCAAGTGCAGGTAGTGTTTTTAGAAATCCGAGTAGTGAAATTTTTGCTGGCAAATTAATTGAGGAATTATCTTTAAAGGGAACTAAAATAGGTGGCGCTAAAGTAAGTGAAAAACACGCTAATTTTGTTATTAATTATGCTAATGCTACTGGTTCTGATATTAAAGAATTGATTATTTTTGTACATGAAATGGTAAAAGATAAATATGGAATTGATTTAAAAGTTGAACAGGAATTTATTGAATAATGTCTTTATATAAAATTAAATTTTTAATATAAAAAATTAGACTTTGTGTAGCAATTGATGTATAAAGGAATATAATAATATGGTTACCTTTCTGTTATTAGTTAGTATATATTAGATATAGTTGGTTATAAATATTATATAATTTTGTATAAATTAAATAAAGTTATTTTAATTGTGATTTTTTTCTTTTATATATAATCTTTTATAGTATAAATTTTTGTTTTTATTTATGGTTTTTATTTTTAATTAGATAATAAAAAATAAGACTTAAAATTAGTTATTTTAAATCTTATTTTTAATATTTTCGATTTCATTAATAGTTAGGCCTGTTATTTTAGATATTAATTCAATATTTAAATTTTCATGTAGCATCTTTTTAGCTATATTATAATTGTTTTGTTTAATACCAGCCTCATGAGCTTTTATTTCGGCACCTTTAATTCTAGTCCGCATAATCTTCTCAGCTTCTTTTTCAGCATCATATAATCCTATCATTTTTTCATCTTCATTTAAGGCTAACAATTTAGATGTAACCTTTTTCATTACTTGATCATCTCCTGAAATTTTATCAGCAAATTCTTTAGTTTC
>CANQIS010000122.1 GCA_947624115.1 uncultured Bacilli bacterium | reverse complement strand
CATGTTTGAAGGTTTAAAACAATATATGAAAGAAGTCAACATATAGACGAACTGCAATTCAAAACAAAGAAACTATACATAAAGTAAAATAAAAAAATAATAAAAATTATCAAGTACGGTAGCGACTATCGGATTTTAAGTCTGTGGAGCAGGTAGGAAACGAAAGCTATGAAGCAGAAACATTTAAGTGTGAACTTAAATATTCAAAACTTGTTTTGAATTTTGTTCATAGTATTCCTATTAATCAATTATTATTAAATTTAAAACAGGATTTACAAGATAGAAAATTATATAATTTATTTGAAGAAATTTTATCAAATCAATATGTCGTTTATAATGGAGATATTTTGTTAGAAACTAATAAAGGTATTATGGCTGGTATTCCAATCTCGGCTTTTTTGGCAAATTATTATTTGAAAGATTTAGATAAGTATTTTTATGAAAATAATATAGTATATGCTAGGTATGCAGATGATATTATTATTTTTGATAAGAATTTAGATAATTTAAATATATATATACAATTTATAAAAGATTATTTAGAAAATAAAGGTTTAATTATAAATAAAGAAAAAGAGGCTTTTTATAATAAAGGGGATAAATTTTCATTTTTAGGTTTTTCATATAATAATGGTATAATTGATTTAAGTGATAATACTAAGAAAAAGATTAAAGGTAAAATTAGAAGAACTGCTCGTGGTCTTAGAAGATGGATGTTAAAAAATAATGTTAGTTATGAAATAACGCTTAAAGCAATGAATCGTAAATTCAATCGAAAGTTTTATGGTCATTTAAAAAATGATATAACATGGAAAGGTTGGTTTTTTCCAATTATTAATACATCTGTTAGTTTAAAAGAAATTGATTTATATATGCAGTTATATGAAAGATATATTATTACTGGATGTCATAATAAAAAAAATTTGGTTAAAGTTCCATATAGTTTATTAAAAAAATGTAATTATAAACCATTAGTATATGAATATTACAAAAATAAAAAAGTAAAAAAAATAAATTTGTAAATTAATGTTTTTGACTTTTTATGATAAAAGCTTATTGATTATGAAAGAGATATATGTCTGTATGTGATAAATATCAAAATTATAAATAATGGAGTGGTATTTATGAAGTTTTCATTTAAAAAATGTATTATAATTGAATTAGTTAATAGTATATTATTTGACTCTTTTTTTGGTAATATGTTTTATTAATATAATTTTAAAAAATAAATTTTATCTTATATTTTTTATTATATTATTAGTTTTATTTAATTATGATAGTATTTGTTCTATTTTTAAAATAAAGAAATTTTTAAAAAGTCAATCGAAAGAACAAATTTATAATTTAGAAAAAGAATTAAGCAATAGTTATTTTGTATTTTATTCTTGGTATTTAACTGATGAATATATTTTTTCTTATGATAAATTAAAAAAAATATATTATAAAGATATAATTGTTATAGAAGATTTTATTTCATTAGCTACTACTGTTCATCCATATAAAGAATTAGGTTCTAAGTTAATTATTTATTTGAAAAATAAAGAAAAATATAAAATTATAGTTCCAAATACTATATCTGAAAAATTTATTAGTTATATAAAAGAAAAAATTCAAATATTTATTTTGGAATTATAGAAGATTATATGCGTTTGAATAAATAATTTAGTAACTAAGTATTGATGAGTAGGTGGTTGTTGAATATCAAAATAGATATGTAGTAAATGATTTGGTTGTAATATTATTAGTAATTAAATAATATAAATGATTTTTTTTAAATTCTATTTTTATCTTTAATATTTAAGATATTTTTAGTATAATTAGAGTGAAACATATAATCAGATTCTTTCAATGATTTATTTAAGCAATTACATTGTATTATAAGTTATCTGATATGTCTCTTTATTATAGAACTTTAAAAATTAAGGATTGGGAAAAATAATATCAAAATATTTGTGTTAGATAGAACTCAAATAATTCAAAATGAGAAGGTAATTGTTTTTAACATAACAAATAAAAAATATAGAAAATGGGGTATTTGTATGTCGGTAAGAAGAGATTTGACAGCTTTAAATAAATTATTATCTAGTAGAAATGATATTCATAGTTTTTCAAAATATTCAAAGATATATGCTTTTACAACTGAGAATATTGCTAGTTATTATTCTAAACTTGAATTTCATAATAAAAAAGTTTTAACAATTTGTTCTTCTGGTGATCATATATTAAATGCTATATTATTGGGTTGTTATGATATAGATTGTTTTGATATTAATATATTTACTAAATATTATATGTTTTTAAAGCTTGGTGCTATAAAAGCTTTGGAATATAATGAATTTGTTGATTTTTTTATAAATCATAAGTTTGAATTTGAATTATATAAAAAAATATCTAATTATTTAGAAAATAATATAAAATTGTTTTGGGATAGTGTTTATTCTAAATTTAATATTGATTTATTAGTTAGTAAATTATTTATTAAGACTGATTATGTTAAAACAAATGATTTTTATAATTTGTATTTAAATAAAGAGTCTTATAGTTTACTGAAATCTAAATTGTTAAATAATAATATATATATTAATTTTATTGAAGCTAATATTTTTGATTTAGATAGGATAATAGATAAAAAATATGATTATATATTTCTATCTAATATTATTGATTATTTGCCTAGTTTTTATATTGAAAATAGTTATAAGAATTATATTGAATATATTTTAAATTTTTTGGTTAGTAAACAATTAGCTGTTTATGTGTTTTATTGTTATATATATAATTATGATTTAAAAAATAAATTGAGTACAGATATGATTAGTTTTTCAAAT
>CANQIS010000121.1 GCA_947624115.1 uncultured Bacilli bacterium | reverse complement strand
CGCATATTTTCGTGTTTTTAGTCGTGGTATAATATTAATATAAATTTAGTGTTGACAAAACTTAGATAGTCAATTTTCTATATTCAAATTACTTATATTCCCTTCAAGTTTTCCTTTTATTTTTTCATTTCCGGATATTGATAATGTATTTAAAGTTTTTATTTTGTTTAGTGGTGTAATATCAACAATATCATTATTATCTAAACTTAAATTATATAAATTTTTAAACTCAGGAATTTCTGACAAATCAGAAATTTTATTATTATTTACTGATAAAGAAGATAACTGATTTAAATTTTGTAATAGTTTCAAACTCGTAATATTATTATTATCCAACATCAAATATTGAACTTTCTCTAAATTTGAAAAACCATCTAAATTTGAAATTCCACAATGGTCTAAATAAATATTATCTACATTTTTTAATGTTTCAAATCCTTTTTCAATTTGATTGTATGATAATTCTATCATTTTTACTGTATCATTATGAAAATTAGTTAAATCAGTGATTTTATTATTTGACAAATTTAGGCTATCAACTTTTATATTGTTAAGAATTGATATATCACTAATATTATTTGCTTCAGCGATAAGAGATGTATACTTATAATAACCATACTCTTCGTCTTTTGAAATTGCATCCTCATCATCACTTTTACCAAAAATCTCAGCTAAAGCAGAAAAATCAGTAATTTCATTATATGAAACATCTAAGCTAGTTAATGATTGAACATTTAATGAATTTAGATTTTTTAAATGATTATTTTTTATACTTAGTGAATACAATTTCTTTAAACTAGACAAATTATTACTAGAAAAATTGGTATTATCTAACGTAAGATTAGAAATATTTTCTGGTAATTTTAAATGATTGTAATCTAATTCTGTATTGTTAGACAAAACTAATGTAGTCAAATTCTTGTTCTTGCTAATGTCATTTAACACAACAAGATTTGTATTGCTTAAATTTAAATCATGCAATTGATCAAGGTATTCATAACCAACAACATTCTTGTTTCCTGATAAATCAATAGAGTAAAGATTTTCTAAGTCTTTTAATACGCTAACGTCAGTAATGTTATTGTCTGCCAAGTAAACCGCAGATAATCTTTTGAATTTTGACAATAAACTAACATCGGTGATATTGTTATTTGTCAAAGCAATAGAAGATAAATTACTAAAAATTTCTAAGCCATTTAAATCTTCGGAACTTAAATTTTTATTACTGAGATTGATAAATTGAACTTTATCTAATGCCATTTTTGTAATATATTTGTCATTATTATAGTCTAAAATATAATATTTTAATTGGTCAGATATAATATCTCTAACAATTGGATTTTGAATACTATCTATTTTAACTGCATTATCCATAGATATTGAAACAACGCCACTTATCTGAGATTCGATCAATTGATCATCATAAGATATATAGTAATAACCATTATCTCCATATCCTGTTCCCCATGAATTCAAAATGATATAAGCTCCATCATGTACTGGTTTGCTTCCATCTTTGCTAGTAAAATGTTCTTTTGAATAATTATCATCCCATCCTACTATTGAAACGGCATGATCTGCAAAACAATCTTTAGCACAATAAAAATTCACATCAACTGGTGATTTTATTGAGGTATACAAGGAACCATTTTTCATAATATGAGACTTTACAGCATCTCTAAATTCATTTAATTGTTCTTCACTAATATTTTCTGCCACGCCATCTGTTTTTCTAATAGTAGGAAAGTCTACTGTTTCTGTTGCTTGAGCAACAACATTCATATCCGTAAACTTTTTATACTCTTCTTCTTTAAAATCATTAAGAACAGTATTTGTATATTCCTTTCCGTTATGAACGCTAGTTACAGTATAACTATATGGGACATCTTCTTCTAATACAGCTCCTTTTAAAAGTAAATAATTTACAAAATAATTAAAATTTCCACCATTATGTACTTCTCTATCTCCATACATTAAGTTTGATTCATAATAATCAAGATGGAGTTCTGATAAATCTAAATCTTTTCCCTCATGCAATAATATATTAGTTTCTAGTGATTTTATAGATGAGAATGCCCAGCATAATCCATAATATGCCTGATTTTCTACTTTAATGTTAATATGGTCTTTTAGATTATAGCTTTCTGGTATGGTTTCTTCCTCATTATTTGTATTTTCTTTAATTTCTTCTAGTTCTGTTATTGGAACTTCTTCTTTTCTAGGAACCACTTCTAATTCTGCTTTTTCTTTTTCTGTTAAATTTTCATATGCCTTATATTCTTCAGATTTATTCTGTTCCGCTTCTTTTTCCAATTCGTCTTCCGAATTATCTATATTCAGTATTTCTTGCTCCACTTTTGTAAAATCTTCAACAGATTTTGGAGCACTTGCTACATAAGTTTCAAGTTCATTATCTTTTTGTGAATGTTGAATATTGCAAAACAAAATAGTTCCACCAACTATTAAAATAGTGGCTAATAGTGCTACTATGATTGGCAATTTATAAAGTTTTAAAAAGTTGCTAAATTTTTTTGTTTTCTTTTTAGTATTATTCATATATTATTCTCCCTATATTTTATTATTTGTTTATAATTGTATCATGTATTTTAAAATCAGTTTAGTGGTACTACTAAATTACCATATTTTTATTTTCTACTTCTTTCTTCATTCTCAACTCCCTTTATCTTTTCTCTATTATATCACTTTTTTATTCATTGTGTCGTACTTTTGTGAATATTTTAATCTTCGATGGGAAAATTATGTTGGCGATTAGTATGATAAATAATAATTTAAGATGTTGTCGTGACGAACTAGAAATGACACAAGAAGAATTAGGAATTATTTTAGGAGCAAGTAAACAAACTATTTCTAATTGGGAAACAGGTTATGTTTTTATGCCTTT
>CANQIS010000120.1 GCA_947624115.1 uncultured Bacilli bacterium | reverse complement strand
CTTCATTGTCTGTATATTTATCTACTTCTTCAATATATTTTCCAATAACATTATTAATTAAACTATTACCTTCTTTATTTTCAAAATTAACTATATAAGGAAACCTTCTTAATGCATCTTCTAATAAATCAATTCTTTTGATTTCAAAAACTAAAAAATTAATAAAATCATATTTACTGCCATCATATTTATCAATATAATCATATAAAAAGGATAGGGAAATTGTTTCTAAATTATCGATTAAATTCTTTAAAAATTGAAAATGACATGAATTTTTACTAATATTACCAGGTTTTTGAACAAGTAAATCTTTTACTTTATTTCTAATATTTTTAATTCTTAAATAAAACTCTTTTTTATTTTGTAAATTTTCTTGAAAATAATATGGAAAATAATCAAAAATTTTTAATAAATAACTGTAATCATTTTTAGAAACATATTTAAAATTGTCAACTCTATATTCTAATAAATCTAATAGTAAATTACGCATTTTACCTTTATTGTAACCTAAATCAGTAATTTCACAATTATTTTTTAACATTCGGTCAATTTCTTTATAATCAGCCATTTTATCACCATCTTTAACTACAGTATAACACAAAAAAGAAAAAGATAACTAATATTTCATATATTACTTACTTATTTATCTATCTTAATGCTTGAATATCTTTTATAGATATATTTGTAATTTCTGATATCAAGTTAATATCCATATTTTTACTTAACATATTTTTAGCAATATCAATAGTTTTATTTTTTTCACCCCGTTTTATACCACACCTAATACCTTTGCTAATACCTTTGCTAATGCCTTCTTCTAAAGCATCTTCATAAACTCCACTAAAATTTACTTTTTCTTCCATCATCATCTTATATATATCTTCCATTTTTTTATACTCCTCCTCAATTTGATTATATATTTCCATTTTTTCTAATATTTCTCTATATTCTTTATTTTTTATTATTTCTTTTAATTTATTTAAATCTGTTGTTTTAAATAAATTAACTAATTCATAATTGTTACTGTTATTGTTCTTTTCATCTATTTTTGTTAAATCAAATATTTTGTACTCCAAATTTTCACTAAATAGTTGATTTTTTCTTGTTAAATAAACTCCATCATCATCACTATCATCAAATAAAGAATAGTTTAATATCGCATATACTTTTATTTTTTTTAATTTACGAAAATCTTTACTCTTGCCTAGGCAACGTGTATATATAACACCTGATGAATAATATAATAATCTCTCTCTAAAATTATGTTCATCGATATTTTGCAATTCCAATATTACTATATCATTATCTATCTCTAGTAATAAATCGACAATACCGGCTTTTTGATATTCATTTGATTTTATTAACTCTGGATTTAAATAACTAACATGATTTACTTTTACGTCAAATAAATTGAATAATAATATCTTTAAATATTTTTCTTCAGTAAATATTCTTTTAAATAGATGATCGTTCATTAAATTGTAAAATTTCATTATATTAACTACTAGTTAAATTATATAATTTATTTTTACTTTTGACAAGTATTTTTTATCAATTTGGACTAGTAGTAAATCACCTCCTGCTTATAATATACAAAATAACTATACTAAAACCCTTTTAAAAATCAAAAAAAAATTGCACAAAAATGTTGCAATTAAATTTAATTATTTATTAACGATTTTGATATTGTTATAACAGGACGAATGCCATAAGTTGTTGGTTTTGAGGAAGGTTCAGTTATCATTGAACCCCAAGAATGAACAACCCATATTTGATTATCGTAAAATCCAATCGACGATGTCCAATAGCCCCAAGAACCACTTTGTTCTATATTACATCCATGTCTTTCACAATCTTGTGTATAATCACATAACCAAGCATATTTGTTTTCGCCTATGCTACAAGTATGTGACTCATAACATTTGTTCAAACTAGAATCTAGTAAAAAATAAAACTTATTATCTATATCTATATCTATATCTATATTTTTATACATTATCTTTAATAATTCATCGGTCGTTATTAATCTAGAATGTAATTTATTAAACCAAGTTTTTGTATCATTTGCGAGTTGTACTACAACTTCTTTCATTTTATAAATATCATTAGTAGAATTCCATGCTACTGTTGCAGTCGTATTATGATCAAGTAACATATCTACTGTACCTAATTTTTCATTTTCACTATATAAATACCATTTCATACAACCTGTTTTATGTCCAGTATCACTATTTTCCGAATTATATTCGCTTGCATCACATTTTTTTCCTGTTTCTGGATTAAAATATACTACCTCCGGTGTTTGAAAATATTTTATTTCATCTTCTATTGTACATCCTACTTGACTATTTATATAATTACAGGTAAAACCATTTATTTCTAAATTTGTCGCAAATATATTTTGTCCATTATTACTTATTGTTATTATTCCTTTTGTTGGTTTTGTTCCTTTAAATTTTAATTCTTCTAAATTTTCTATATTATATTCATCTAAATATGTAAATAACTTGCAACCTTCACTACTACAATTAAATAATATATCACCACTTGGTATTACTCCATGATTTTGTAACATAAAACTTGCGACATAACTTTCTGCAGCTTCTACTATTCCCATTGTTGAATCTTCAGCTGCACTAATTCTTGCTTTATTTAATATTTCAATTATTCTTGGTACTGCTATTAACGCAATTACTGCTAATATTACTATTACTGCTAACAACTCAATTAACGTAAAGGCATTTCTTTTTTTCATATGTCACACCTCTTTTATTTTCTAATAATTAGTATAACATATTAAAATTTGCTTTGCAATACTACCAACAAAAAATTCAGGTTAAAAACACGAAAAAAATAAAAAATTTAATTTAAGGCTTGTATTATATAGGAAAAATTGATTTTGGTAA
>CANQIS010000119.1 GCA_947624115.1 uncultured Bacilli bacterium | reverse complement strand
AAAAATTAAAAAATCAATAGCTTAGAGAAATGTTCTTTACCATTGATTTTTATTTTGCCTACTTTTTCAGCAATCTCCTACATGCTTATTTGCAATTATAACCGACATTACTTAAAATTTTCTCAATATTATCACGATTACTAATATCATCCTTTGTTAAATTAAAAAACTTTTCAAATAATTTATCATCTATTTTCTTTACATTAATCTTTTGTTCAAACTCAATTTTATCATCTTTTTTAACAACTTTACATTTAATACTACCTAAACTAGATACCTCATACATATGACATTCTTCAGCTATTTTATCATACTGTTCATCTATTTCTTCATCAGTATAATGCTCATCAAAAATAGCTTCCATTTTTAAAATTATTTGACTAACACTACCATTTTCATAAATCAAATTATACTCATCATAATAATCATAACCAGCATTTTTCTCACTTTTACTACATACCAATTTACTTTTATTACCACAACCTGTCAACATCAATAAACATAAACCAAAAATCAAAATATATTTTTTCATCTTACCACCAAATTAATATTACACCTGAATCAAATAATAGTCAAATAATTAAATTAACTAATATTATACTTATTATTATACATATTACATCAGCTATAACACCAACTGCCATAGCATATCTAATTTTCTTTATTCCAACTGTTCCAAAATAAATTGTCAAAACATAAAAAGTTGTATCAGTTGATCCCTGCAAAATAGAGCCTAACACTCCAGTCAAAGAATCTGGTCCATAATTTTCAAAAATATTCGTAAGAATCGCCAATGAAGAAGATCCCGAAATAGAACGCAAAACCATCATCGATAATATTTCAACCGGAAAATTAAGAAAAGGAAAAAAATTGCACAATTTATCAAAAAAAAATGAAACAAAACCACTCTTCAAAAAAATATTTATTCCAAAAATCATTGCCAACATCGATGGAAACAAATTTAAAGATAAATCAATACATTCCTTAGCCCCATCAACAAAAACATCATAAATATTTATCTTCTTAACAATACCATAAATAATAATAACTAAAATTAAAAAAGGAACAATCGCATTTGAAATTAAACTTATCATTTATATTTTAACGCAAATAACCGATCTATAATAAGCGCTAAAAACAAAGAAGAAAATGTTACTATTATACATGGTATTAAAATAAAAGTAGGATCAGTACTACCATACAACATTCTAAGCGAAATAATCATCGTTGGTATTAATGTCAATCCACAAGTATTAATAACTAAAAAAGTAATCATACTTCGACTGGCTTGCGTTTTATCAGCATTTAACTCTTGCATTGCTTGCATAGCTTTCAAACCAAAAGGGGTTGCTGCATTTCCAAGTCCAAACATATTAGCCACAATATTAGAAGATATATAACTAAAAGCTTCATGATTAACTGGAATTTCTGGAAAAAGAAATTTTAAAATTGGTGAAATAAATTTTGAAAATTTAAAAATTAAACCAGATTTAGAAGCAATATTCATAATTCCAAGCCAAAGCCCCATTACCGGTAATATCTTTAAAATCATATCCAAAGTTGTCTTAGTACTATTTAAAATTTCAGTATTTACAACCTCTAAATTACCAGTAATAAATGAATAAAAAATTCCAATAATAATTAAAAATCCCCATATTTTATTTACCATAAATCTCGCCACCATTTAGCTAATTTTTGATACCACTTCAAAGAGCATACTTCTTTTGATTTAACAAAAATATCCGTTGTAAATAACATATTATCACCATTCATTACATGAACTTTTCCAACAACTTCATCATCGACAACATTCTGATTACGACTTAATTCAATTTTTAAAAACAAATTATTTTTTTCCGAATTTTTTAATGGATATGAAAATCCAGTCTTTACATATAATTGTTTGTCATTATAATATTTTTCATCATATATATTTATATCTCCAGCTGTTAATATCTTATAAGCAGAATAATTTTCAAAAGCTTCCTGATATAAATCACGATGATCAGCAAAATCATCACCATCATTTAACGTAACTACTACCAAATTTAAATCATCTCGACTTGCAGTTGAAACAAGAGTTCTACGAGCTTTTTGAGTAAAACCCGTCTTGCCCCCTGTTGCATACTTATAAGATGTTAATAATTTATTTTTATTATACCAAACATAAGTATTCATATTAGTTGTTAAAGTATACTTACGTGTTCCAACAATTTTTTTATAAATATCATTCTTCATCGCATAACTAGTTAAAATTGCCATATCATAAGCCGTAGAATAATTCCCCTTATCTTGATCAAGTCCGCTTGGATTATTAAAAGTAGAATTTTTCATTCCAATTTCACTTGCTTTTTCATTCATCATACCAACAAACTTATCCACATCACCGCCTACATAATTAGCAATAGCCAAAGCCGCATCATTACCACTTCTAAGCATTAAACCATATAATAAATCTTCCAACCTCAATTCCTCACCCTGTTTTATATAAATACCCGAACCATAAGCGGGTAATATTTCATCACCAATCGTTACTATATCCGATAATTTTCCACTTTCAATTGCTACAATACAAGTCATTATCTTAGAAATTGAAGCAACACTTCTTATATTATGTATATCCTTACTATATAATATTCTTCCACTGTCCATATCCATTAAAATTGCAGAAGTAGCACTACTATCAAAAGCCAAAATATTAATTGGAAAAAATACTACAATTAATAAGCACAATAGAACCATTCTTCTCATACAATCCCCTCGTCTAAATATATGAAAATAATAGTTAAATATGTTATTCAATTAATTTAAACATAAATAATTTATTAACATTAAAACATATTTTTAATAATTTGTGTTATAAAATAATAAAAAGCTTCCTACAATGATTATTTTGAATGAAAAATAACTTCAGTATTATATCTTTTACTATAATTTTCTATTTTAGTTTTAAGAA
>CANQIS010000118.1 GCA_947624115.1 uncultured Bacilli bacterium | reverse complement strand
AATATTTCTGTTATTTTTGACTGAATTTTCTTTATTATGTCAAACACTGAAATTATAATATACTTGTTTTGTTAAAGCTTTTACAAACTATTAGCAATTGTAAATAACAAAGTTCTTAATTATTGTAACATCTCTTCTTTAAGATTGCAAATTTATAAAAATCAAATTAATTCTATCTAATATTTTGATTAGGCTTTTTAATTTAAATAGATATCATTAAATTGAAAAGTATCTCTTGCCAAAAAGCAAGGAACCCTGGGTTTGTAAATTTAGGTTTAAAATTGGGGAAAGAAAAACTCTTTGACTATATTAATAAATTTGGTTTTGGAACTAAAACTGGTATAGATTTAAATGGTGAAGGAACAGGCATTATTTTCAATTTAGATAAAGTTGGTAATGTTGAATTGGCAACAACCGCATTTGGTCAAGGTGTATCAGTTACACCTATACAACAAATAACAGCTGTTAGTGCTGCAATAAATGGTGGCTATTTATATAAACCGTATATTGTTAAAAGTTTAAATGAACCAGAAACTAATTCTGTCATTCAACAAAATGAAAAACAAATTGTTAGAAAAGTCATTAGTGAAGAAACAAGTGAAAAAGTAAGATATGCCTTAGAAAGTGTTGTAACTAATGGTACTGGTCGACCAGCTTTTATTGATGGATATAGAGTTGGTGGAAAAACTGGTACTGCTCAAAAGGTTAAAGATGGAAAATATATGGTTGGTAATTATATTACTTCGTTTATTGGTTTTTTACCGGCTGATGATCCACAGGTTGTTGTTTATGTAGCTATTGATAACGCAAAAGGTGTTACGCAATATGGAGGAACTGTTGTTGCACCAATTGTTAAAACTATTTTAACTGACGCAATTGCAGCTCTTAATATTGAAAAGCGAGAAGGAGCTAGTGATAAAAAATACAATTATAATGATAAAAAATATGTGGAAGTTGTAAATGTTGTCGGTTTAGATAAAAATGACGCTATAAAGCAGTTAAAAGCTTTTAAAGTAGAATATACTGGAACTGGTAATACTGTTACTTATCAATCGCCTAATGCTGGGGAAAGAATTTTGGAGGGGGATACAGTTAGATTATTGCTAGAATAAAAGAGACTAATGTTTAGTCTCTTATTTTCTTAAATGCTTACTATAAACAGGTATAAGTCTTGAATACTTTATTTGTTCATCATTTGTTTCAATTGGTTTTAATGTCCAATTATTATTTAAATAATTTATAATATTTTGAATTAACATAGTTTCATTTTCTTCAATATGTTCGCTTGCTTCTAAAAATTTCAAAGCAGCATTCTCTATTTTTGACACATTTTGATTTGATTTAAATTTTTTTAATTGTTCTACTAATATCTTTAGTTGATATTTATTTTGAACAATTGGTTCATCTTGCTTTACCATAGCTATGCAAAAATCTAATGTTTTTTCATCTGTAATAACTTTTATTGTATAATCTTTTTTTAAAGCAGAAAAGAATTCAGTTAATATATCTAATTCTTCATCTAAAATAATAGGTTCTGATTCGATTAGATTAATTGCCTGTTGTAAAATTTTTTTGTCATTTTGATTTGTAACGTCATTAATATATTGGCTTATTATTTCATGGAAATCAAGCATACTTATTACCTCCACTAGTTTTTTCAGCATTTTGTTCAAATATTCCAATTCTTTGTAATTGTTCTTGTTGTTCTATTAACTTACTTTTTTGATCGGCTAATTCTTTAGAATATTTTAAATTATACATTATAGTTTTGCTACTGCTAATTGTCTTTATAAATTTATCAACTAATACTGGATTATAAAATAATCCTTCCCCGTCATCAATTCCTTTTGGTTTACTATGTTTTTTTAAATCATCAAAGGCTTCATCAGCTGATTTTACTTTATTATAAGACCTTTGTGATGTCATAGCGTCAAAACTATCTGCTATGGCTAAAATTTGAGCAAATAATGGAATATTTTCACCCTTTAGACCATCGGGATAACCACTGCCATCATATTTTTCATGATGTCCTCTAACAGCATCATGCAAGTAACCAAGTTCAGTTGGCAAGAGTGATGCACCTAGTTCAACATGTTTTTTCATGAGGTTAAATTCTAAATCGTTTAATTTTCCTGTTTTTGTAATAACAGCGTCAGGAAGTCCTATTTTCCCAATATCATGTAAATAAGCAGATAATATTAAATCTTCTAATTGCTCATTAGATAAATTTATAGTTCTACCTAATGCTTCAGCATAAAGTGCTACTCTTTCGCAATGTCCGGCTGTATAATTGTCTTTTAATGAAATAAATTCATTTAAATTATGAGCTAATTTAAATAAAAACTCTTTTGATACATAACTAATATTTTTCCCTGAGTTTAATTGACGTACGACATCAAAATTACCTAATAAATTACTTGCCTCAATTCGCATAATTTTTTGAAGCTTTTCAATATTAGATAATTGACATAAATCAATTATTTTTTGAATTGAAAATTCTTTTTTCGTTATAATTTCTGTAGTATATATTCTATTCTTTTTAATTTTGGTTTCGATTTCTTCATTATTTAGTTCTAAAATGTTAGATAAAGGGATATCTATATGATGTGTGGTTACTTTAGCTAGACCACAACAAGATTTATATAAGATTCCTCTAATTTCGTCAGTTATTGGCGTATCCATATCGCAAATAACTATATCAGGTTTATCTAACAAATCCATATCTAGCAATGATTTAAATCTTGTATGATCATTAATTATATCAGTAATATCGAAATGTTCTTTAGGAAATTCATTAATTAATATACTATATTCACGGGAACTTAAATTATATAGCCATATCTTATATTTTTTATTTTGACTATCTATATTCATCTTATCACCTTTATTAGTATATCATATTATGAAAAAAGAATATATTATATTTATTGATTTTTTTTAAATTTTAAAAAAAAATGCTGTGTATTAGATTTGAGGTGATAAAAGTATACCACAAATCAAAAAAATGTGATATAATATATTTGTTGAAGGTG
>CANQIS010000117.1 GCA_947624115.1 uncultured Bacilli bacterium | reverse complement strand
TGTTTAAACTAGCGATTTTTTTATATTTTTATAAAATATGTGATATAATTATACTAATATAAAGATGAGAGGTAGAAAAAGATGTCTAAAAGTAGAATGAGTAGAAATAATCGTAAAAAAATAAATATTGTAAGTAGTATTATATTTGTTATTTTTTTTGTTTTGTCATTAATATTGATTTTAAATATTTTTAAGTTAAATATGTTACCATTGAAAATTACAATTTTACTTTTAATTGTTGAAATTATTTTTTTAGTAGTATTTGGTATTTTAATATTAAATAAAAAAATAAAGTGGAAAATTAAAATTGTTGTTGATGTGATTATGGTAATTATATCATTAATAAGTATATTTGCTAATCATTATGTTAATAAAACAATTGATTTTTTGAAACAAATTACGAAAACAGGTTATGAAACTGAAAATTATTATGTTTTAGTTCTAAATGATAGTACATTAAAAGATGAGAATGATCTATTAGATAAAAAGATAGGATATGTTAGTAATTTGGGAAGTAGTGAGGAAGCTTTAGAAAACTTAAAGAGTAAAGTAGTATTTGAAAGAGTTGATAAAAAGGATATCTTTGCTTTAGGTAATGCTTTATTAGATAATGATGTAGACGCTATTTTAATTGCTGATTATCATAAAAATCTTTTAGATGAAGAAATAGAAAAATTTGATTCTAAAGTTAAAATAATTTATCAGTTTACATTAAAAAAAGAATCAAATGTTAAATCAACATCAGTAGATGTTACGAAAGATTCTTTTAATATTTTTCTAAGTGGAGTTGATACGTATGGTGAAATTGATTCTATTTCTAGAAGTGATGTAAATATGATTATTACAATAAATCCAGTAACAAAACAAATTTTGTTGACGTCTATTCCACGTGATTATTATGTTGAATTGGCTGGATATAATGCTAAAGATAAATTAACTCATTCGGGTTATTATGGAATTGATTGCTCAATTCAAACAATTGAAAATTTATTAGATATTGATATAAATTATTATATTAGAGTTAATTTTTCATCTTTAGTTAGCTTAGTAGATGCACTTGGTGGAGTTAATGTTTATTCAGAGTATAGTTTTGATACATACGGTTATGTTTTTAAAAAAGGTTATAATTATGTAAATGGTGAATATGCACTAGCTTTTTCACGTGCTAGATATAATTTTGTTGATGGTGATAGGCAAAGAGTTAAGAATCAACAAGCTGTAATAAGAGCAATTGTTGATAAAGCAATAAGTCCAAGTATATTAAATAAATATACAAGTATTTTAGAATCATTAGAAAATTTATTTCAAACTAATATGAAAATGAGTGATATTCAAAAATTGGCGAAATTTCAAATTGATAAGATGCCAAAATGGACAATTGCTTCTATTAGTTTAAATGGTAGTGATTCGGAAGATTATACATATAGTTATGGTGAACAAAAATTATATGTTATGGAACCAGATATGGAAACGGTAGAATTAGCAAAAAGTACAATTGATAAGGTAATACGTGGTCAAGAAATCAATGTTGATAGTAGAGAAACTGGTTCAACACCGATTAATCAATCAACAAGTACAACAACAAGTACAACAACAAGTACGACATCTTCAACGACTTCGGAAAAGTTAACAACGACTACAAAAACAACTACGACAACAGTTACATCTACTCAATCTGAAAATAAAGATAAAGAAAATGATGAGAATAATGGTGAAGAAGTTAAAAATAATGACGAAGATGACGTGAATAAAGATGAAGAAAAATTAGAAGAAAAAGATGAAGAAGAATTAGATAATTAAATTAGATTTAAAAAGTAAACGCATATTGACATACAAAAATTTGTATGTTATACTGTTCTCGTAATAAGAGAATAGGAGTAATGGTATGCATAAAAATTTTAAAAATAAAAATAAAGGTTTCACTTTAATAGAATTATTAGCAGTAATTGTAATATTAGCAGTCATTGCTTTAATAGCTGTACCACAAATATTGAATATCTTAAATAGGGCAAGATTAAGTGCAGCTGAAGATACAACAAGTGGGATTATAAAATCAGCAGAAAATTATGTAACAAGTTTTATGTTAAAAAATAATGGTATGTTTCCAGATGAAACACTTACTTTTGAATGTAGTAATGCTGGTTGTCAATTACAAACAGCATTAAATGATTATAATAAAGAAAATTTAACAGAATTAGATTTTAAAGGAACAAAAGCAACAAGTGGAATAGTAACAATAAGTAATAGTGGTAAAAATATTCAAGCGACTAATCTTAATATAAATAATTTTACTTGTAATCATTTAAATGATGAAACATATTGTGGAATACGTGAATATAATAGTGGCGATTCCTACATACTTGGAAACTATAATTGGCATGTTATTAGTGATGATGGCAAATATTTAACACTTTTGATGGATGCTGATCAGTTAAATAGTATGAATCATTGTACTGCTGCAACCGATGCAACCAATAATTGTGAGTTAGTTGATATTAATGGTACTACATATTATCAATATAGTTGGGATAAATCACAAATAAGAAAATACTTAAATGGTGAATTTTTAGAAGAGTTAGAAAATAAAATTGGAACAGATAAATTAATAACTACTGATATATGTATCGATACATCAATATATAGTGATAATGAATATTCATATGGAGGCTATTTAAAAAGTGAAATAGACAATCTTGGAGTAGCCTGTCATAAAGGTTATGTAAGTGATAAAGTAAGATTAATAACAGTATCAGAATATTATAATATAAGTCCATATTACAAAGATGTTACTTTGCCTTATGAGGGACAATTAACAACATTAAAATACGACAACATAATTAAAATACCCAAACTTTATCTTATTACGAGAGCAACAGATAGCAGTTGGTTATATTCTAGTTTGTGGTGGACAATGACAGCCTTTTCAGGGTCAAGTGGCCCAGCACATGTTAGAAGAGCCTATAGAATTCAAGGCGGAAGTGGAGGCATGGGTAGTGCATACGGGGAAGGTACTGATGGAGAACGAATCAGACCAGTAATTACTATTATTAAATGAAATACTAATATTAAAATTTAGTAGATAGTGTATAATCTAGTGTGTAAATTAATTTTTACTCACTAGATTTTTTAGTTAGTAATATGGAGGATGATTTGAA
>CANQIS010000116.1 GCA_947624115.1 uncultured Bacilli bacterium | reverse complement strand
ATATAATAAATTATATCAAAATAAAAGGTCCCCAAAGGGGACGGATAACAAAACTTGTTTTGTTATTTTTTTATATTCTTCCACATAACCAATCAAAAGATAAATTATATTTAGTAACAATTTGATACGCAAATACTGTTAATATATAAGTTTTACCATTTTCATAAGCACTAATGGTAGAATGCGAAGTATTTAAAATATTAGCTAATTCATTTTGACTTAAATTATTATTTTTTCTAAATTCTAATAATCTAGCTCCCATAATCTTTTTATCAATGTTATTGACATTATCATAATTTTTTTGTTGTGTTTTTCCAATTATATAATCCATACTCACATTGTAATAATTACAAAGCTTATTTAAATGTTTTAAAGGAATAAATACCTCTCCTGTTTCCCACCGATTATAAGTTGACTTACTAATATTCAGAATTTTGGCTATATCTCTTTGCGTTAAATCATTGTCTTCTCTTAATTCTTTTATTCTTTTGAAAATCATATATTCCACCTATATATAATTTTCTCATTAATTAGAATATTATTAATTTTTGTCCCCTATATGCGACCGATTGTGTTATAATAATTTAAAGAAAGAGGTTATACGATGAACGATTTTATAAAACATTATTGTCAATTAATAAACCAACTAGAACAATATAAAAAAAATATTATATCAAATCAAACAACATCTATTCTATCAAATGAAAAATTAAAACAAATAAATGAAATTGATAACTTGATATTTGAAAAAATTTTAAAATTAGAAGAATACATTCAAAATAAAAAATAGTTAAGTAACTATTTTCATAAATTCACTAGGTATATCAATCTGAAAATTTAACTCTTTATTATTTATAGGATCAATAATAATTAATTTATTAGCGCATAATCCCAACCTTTTTAATGAATTATTACTAGTCCCATATTTTAAGTCACCAACAATAGGATGACCGATACTTTTAAGTGCAACTCTAATTTGATTTTTACGTCCCGTCTTAATCTCTATATTCAATAATGAATATTTTGAATTACTTTTAATAACCTTATAATGTGTAATTGCTAGTTTACCCAAATTTTTAGAAGTTTTATAAACATAACAATTTTTATTTTCAGCTAAATATTGCGCAATAGTGCCACTTTTATTTTCTAATTTGCCTTGAACAACCGCTATATAACCTCTATATATAACTAAATTATCCCAATTATTTTGATATAATTGTTTAATTTTTTCAGATTTAGCAAACATAACAATTCCTGATGTATCCTTATCCAATCTATGAATAACAAATACTTTAGAATTTTTATTTTTATGTTTTAAATAATCAGATACAATATGATACATTGTCCTTTCTTTTTCTTTACTACTAGAAACAGTTAATAAATTAAAAGGTTTATTTACAACAATAATATTTTTATCTTCATATAAGATTTTAATATTATCATTTATAGATGATTTAAAATCTAAAATCATTACTTGATCATTTTTATGTAATAGATAATTATATTTAGTTATAACTTTATTATTTATTAATACTTGCTCATAAGCTAACTTTCTTTTAGCATCTTTATGTTTATAATTTAAAACCTGGACTAAATAGTCAATTAAAATAATATCATTGTTTGCTATATAATTCTTCACACTATCACTTCCAACAACAATATACACTAATAAGAAAAAAATTAAAATAAAATTAATAAAAAAACTAGCAATTGAACATAATAAAATGTAAAATAAAATAAAAGGAGATCAAATATGAAAGAATTATATGAAAAGTATGCAATTGTATTATTGAAAAAAGGTGTAAATTTACAAAATGGTCAACCATTATTAATATCTGCTCCAATAGAAACATACGAATTTGTTAGAGTATTAGCTGATTTAGCATGTCAAATGGGAACAAATGATATATATTTTGACTTTGACGATGACTATTTAAAATTAAGCGAATTAAAATATTTTGACATTCAGGCATTAAACAAGTCACAATTTTATGATAAAAAAATTTATGACGAATATGCTAAAAAAAATGCAGCCTTTTTAATGCTATATGCTGATGCCTCAGATCTAATGCAAGACATAGACGAAGAAAAATTATCAAATACAGCTAAAACATTTCGAACTTCAAGACCAATTTATAAAGAAAAACAAGAAAATTCAGAAATTGCGTGGTGTATTGCTGGAGTTGCAACAAAAACTTGGGCCAAAAAAGTATTTCCAAACGATCATAATGCTATAGATAAACTTTGGAACAAAATTTTTGAATGTTGTCTAATTAATGAAGAAAACCCTATTGAAAAATGGGATAACAAATTAGAATTATTAAACAAAAAAAGCCATATACTAAATAGTTTAAAATTAAAAAAATTACATTATATTAATAATCTTGGAACTGATTTAGAAATTATTTTACCAGATAACAACATTTGGGTAAGTGCTGGTGAAAATTTAACTAATGGCAACTTATATGTAGCTAACATTCCTTCCGAAGAAATATTTACCACCCCTAATAAATTTGGTACTAACGGAGTTGTATATTCATCAAAGCCACTAGTATATAATGGAGGCGTTATTGAGGGGATAAAGCTAGTCTTTAAAGATGGTAAAGTTGTTAAAAGTAGTGCCAAAACAAATAAAAAATTGCTAAATAGCATTATTGAATCACATGAAAATATGAACTACTTAGGTGAAGTAGCCTTAGTAGATCATAACTCGCCAATTTCAAACTCTGGCTTAATTTTTTATGAAACATTATATGATGAAAATGCTGCTTGCCATTTAGCTTTAGGTAATGGTTTTAAAGAATGTATTAAAGATGGCATAGATTTACCAGAAACAGAATTAGAAAAACTAGGTTATAATAAATCAGATGGACACGTTGATTTTATGATTGGAACATCTGACTTAAAAATAATTGGAACAACTTACGATAATAAAGAAATAACAATTTTTGAAAATGGCAACTTTTGTCAAAATAATTTATTATAATTATTATAAAAACAGAATCAAACTAAGTTTAAATCTTAAATAATAGAAACAACATTTATGACCTTCTACAATCTAACATCCATTTATTAATTATTTTAAATAATTTATCAAATATGGTAAATTATTTTTTTTGAATAAAAATATATACAGATTTTAAAAATCTGTATAACAATTTAAAAAATCTGTTAGAAATAGGTAGCAAATTAAAAAAATTAGTCATTTTACAATGAATTATATATATGATATTTTACTAAACGAAGGAGGAATTCATGAATATAACTTTGAAAACT
>CANQIS010000115.1 GCA_947624115.1 uncultured Bacilli bacterium | reverse complement strand
CTTATTTGGCTAATTAAAAAAAGAGCAATTATTCAAAAATTACTCTAATTTTTTGTTGCCATAGTCTGAATAGTTACTTATTTACGGTATTTGCTCCTTCAATATTACCCATAATTCTTCTTGCTTTTAATTGCTCTGAAATTACCTCATATAAATTATCAGCAAGCAAGTCATAAGAACCTCTAGAACTTAAACAGTCATATACATAATTCCTTGTAACTTTAACATCGCCAGGCATATTCTCATTATAAAAGTCTGCAATCTGTTGTAAAGACAAATTAGGATTTCTTAAAAACATATTAGAAAAAACTAATATATCTTGACATTTCTTTTCCAAACGCCCAGGACTAGATGCTGGTTTTACCCCAATAAATTTACCTTCACTATCTTTAATTGGTTCATTATTTTGAAAAGAATTTAAACCACCTTTTTTTCTAGCATCCATTTTTCTTTTTTCTAATAAAATATTTATTTTATCAAATGTATCCTTACCAAAAAGTTGATAAATTATTGGATTTGTTAAAAAACGTTGAACACTTGATGCTGACATATCTGTAAGGTTAGCTATTTCTTTATTTGATAAATTAGGATTTGATAAAAAACATTTTACTACTTGACATATTTTCTTTTCTTGTTCAATATAACTTTTATTATCTTCCATATTACTCCTCATCCATACTTAAAACAGACAAAAAAGCCTCTTGTGGTATTTCTACACTTCCGACCATTTTCATACGTTTTTTTCCTTCTTTTTGTTTTTCCAATAACTTTCGCTTACGTGATACATCGCCACCGTAACACTTAGCTAAAACATCTTTTCTAACTGCTTTAACTGTTTCACGAGCTATTGCTTTTGTTCCAAGACAAGCTTGAATTGGCACTTCAAATTGCTGTCTAGGAATTAATTTGCGCAAATTTTCAACTATTGCTCTACCTCTTTTATAAGCAAAATCTTTATGAACAATAATACTTAGAGCATCAACCATCTCTCCATTTAATAAAATATCCATTTTTACCAAATCACTTGGTCTATAACCAACTAATTCATAATCAAAAGAAGCATAACCTTTCGTCGTCGATTTCAATTTATCAAAAAAATCATAAACAATTTCTGATAAAGGAATTTCATAATGAATATTTACACGTGTTTTATCAATATATTCCATTGAAATATAATTACCTCTTTTATCTTGACATAATTCCATAATAGGACCTATATACATACTAGGCACAAAAATATTAGTACGAATATAAGGCTCAGAAATAGACCTAATACGTTGACGCTCAGGCATTTTAACAGGTGAATCAATAGAGATTATATTTCCGTCTGTTAACTCAATTTGATAAATAACCGAAGGGCTTGTGGCAATAAGTTCAATATTAAATTCACGTTCAATTCGCGTTTCGATAATATCCATATGTAATAAGCCTAAAAATCCACATCTAAAGCCAAAACCTAAAGCTTTAGAAGTTTCAGGTTCAAATTCAAGTGAAGCATCATTCAACTTCAATTTTTCTAACGCTTCTCTTAATTCTGGATAACGTGATGATTCAATTGGATATAATCCGCAAAAAACCATTGGTTTCATTGGTTTATAACCAAGTAAAACATCTAAAGCTGGGTTACTTTCCAATGTAATAGTATCACCAACTTTAACATCACTAATACTTTTGATACTAGCACATATAAAGCCAACCTCACCAGCTACTAACTCCTGTTTTTTTATCTCCTTTGGTGTATGAACACCAAGTTCTACAACATCATAAACAGCACCAGTTGCCATCATCTTAATTTTATCGCCAACTTTTATTTTACCATTTACAACTCTAACTAAAGTTACAATTCCTCGATAAGAATCATAGCAACTATCAAAAATAAGAGCCTGTAAATGTTTATTATCAACCTCTTTTGGGGCTGGAATTCTATTAATTACTGCTTCGACTAATTCCTGAATACCAATACCGTTTTTAGCACTCGTTAAAATAAACTCTGATTCATCAAAACCTAAAGTGTCCATAAGTTCTTTTTTTACACGTTCTGGATCAGCATTCGGCAAATCAATCTTATTAATTACCGGAATAATTGTTAAATTATTCTCCAGTGCCAAATATAAATTAGCTAAAGTTTGAGCTTCAATCCCTTGAGCTGCATCAACAACTAAAATCGCACCCTCACAAGCAGCTAAACTGCGTGATACTTCATAAGTAAAATCAACATGCCCTGGTGTATCAATTAAATGAAGAATATAATCCTCATTATTATAATGATATTTTAATTGAACTGCATTTAATTTAATTGTAATACCACGTTCACGTTCAAGTTCCATATTATCTAATAATTGATCTTGCTTTTCACGTTCACTTACAGCTCCAGTAATCTCTAAAATCCTATCAGCCAAAGTACTTTTACCATGATCAATATGCGCAATAATGGAAAAATTTCTAATATTTTCACGTTTCATATTATATCGAGTAAATACTCGATTCTTTCACCACCATTTTCTATCACATGATATATACTATAATTTTACACATCAAAATGACCTAAATAAATTATACAATATTAAAGATAAACTTGCAATAAAGATAAATTTATAAAAATAAAAATTAGAATAATAAAGAGTATTAATCATAAAAAGTGATTATTATTTAATCAAACATACTTTTATGTAATAATTTATAATTAATTTACTATCTATAGTAATTTTTCATGTAAAAATTTTATAAATACAATTTATTTTTAATCTTTTATACCTCTGTATATCAAACAACTAGCTATATTTACTTTCTCTAGTACCACAAAATCAACAATTTGCATTTAAAACACCATCAGATATACTGTTTAAATTTTTTTGTTTTTATTCCTATTATTTCCTTTACCCTTAGCTTTATCTCCACATTTTGAATAATCTATTGTATATGATTAATTATCACTATTTTCATCTGTCAAAATTACTGTATAATTTCCTATTTTTATTTACATTAAAATAAACACATGTTTTTTTATTCATGCGTTTATTCTTTTTTATTAAACTAAATTATCTTAGATTATTTATTTCATCCAGCGTTAAACCAGTAGCATTCGCTATAATACTTATATCAATATTTTGTTCTAATAAATTCTTAGCAATTTCTAGTTTTCCTTGAGTTAATCCGTCGTTAAAACCTTCGGCTCTACCCTCAACTTTACCAGCGATTCTGCCGTCGGCTAATCCCTGATTTCTTCCTTCGATTTTTGCTTCTTCAATATAAGTATTATATTCTAATTCTCTTTTTGATAA
>CANQIS010000114.1 GCA_947624115.1 uncultured Bacilli bacterium | reverse complement strand
TTTATTAAAAATAAAACACTATCTAACATTCATTTGTTAAATAGTGTTTTTATGTTATTAGAAACATATTTACCTTCCTATCTTATATTAAATACTTGTTTTACACAATTTTTAGCTAGTTCATCACAAATAGTATCATACAATACTTGATAAGAATTTGCTCTTCTTTGAGATATTAAAATCATATTGTTATAAAATTTGCATTTGTCAATTTTATTCCAGTAATTCATTATCTGGTATACCATATTTTTTTCCTCCTTTCTTATTTATGTAAGTACAAATATCTTGTACTTAAAGAAAGTATACTACTGATTCTCAACTTAGTCAAAATGCCGTTTAGGAGTTATTTTATTGTCTAGCAAGCACTGAATTTGTACTCCCGTACGAAATTCTTTTGTGGGATTACTCCCAAACCCTACTAAAAAAAGAAAAATATGTGTTATAATTTATATATAGGTTTATGAGGTGATATTTAATGATATTTAAAGGAAATATTGAATTAAAACAAGATGACTTTAAAAATGAAAAAGAGTTACAAAAATATTTTGAAAATAACTTAGAACAAATATTGGGCTTTAAGTTTATTTGTACTGAGTTTACTGTTGGAAATTTTAGAGTAGATTCATTAGCTTTTGATACTGAGTCAAAGTCATTTAAGATTATAGAATATAAAAATGTAAAAAACCATAGTTTAGTTGATCAAGGTTATACATATTTAAAATTATTGTTAGAAAGAAAGGCAGATTTTGTTTTACGATATAATACAATTACAAAAACGTCACTAACGATTAATGATGTTGATTGGAGTCAATCAAGGATAATATTTGTATCTCCAATTTTCACACCATATCAATTAAACGCAACAGATTTTAAAAATATACCCGTTGATTTAGTTAAAGTGACTAGATATGAAAATGATATTGTCGATATTGACTTCATAAAGAAAACTAGTAATGTGAAAATAGAAGAATTCAGTATTGAAAATGAACAAAAAGAAGTAAACAAAGAAATAAAAGTATATACAGAAGAAGATCATTTAAGTAAAGTTTCGGAAAGTACACAAAAATTGTATGAATTGATTAAAAGTAAAATCTTAGAATTAGATGATATTGATATAGATGTAAAAAAGGTTTATATTGCTTTTAAAGGTAGGAGAAATATAGCAGATATAGAATTCAATCAAAATAAGTTGAAAGTGTATATTAATATGAAAAGGGGAACACTTGATGATCCATTAAATATTACTCAAAATATTACTAATATAGGACATTGGGGCAATGGTGACTATAGAATAGAGGTATCTTCTGAGGATGATATTGATAATGTAATGCCATTAATTAAACAATCATTAAAGGTTAATAAAAAATAAAGTGGAGGTAGATATGATTAAGAATATTGTAGAAAATAATAAAAATGTAGATATTAATAAAAATAAGATAGATAAGTTAAAAGATTTATTCCCTAATTGTTTTAATAGTAATGGTGAGTTTGATATATCTCTATTTGAAGAAGAATTAAAAACGAATACTAATGTTATAAAAGAGGGATATGGTTTAAACTTTTTAGGAAAAAATTATGCAAAATATATAGCATCATTAGATACTGAAACTATTCTTGTACCAGATGAAGAAAATAATAGTAAAGATGAAAATAAAAATAGTGAAAATATATATATATCTGGTGATAATATTGATGCACTAAAACATCTTGTAAAATCTTATTCTGGACAAATAAAGTGTATATATATAGATCCACCATACAATACTGGAAACGACGGTTTTGTATATAATGATAAATTTAATTTAAGTGTTGAAAAATTGGTAGATGTTTTAGATATAAATGAAGAAGAGGCAAAAAGAATTTATAGTATGACAAATAATAAATCTAATTCTCATTCTGCGTGGCTAACATTTATGTATCCAAGACTATATGTTGCAAAACAATTGTTAAGAGAAGATGGTGTAATATTTATATCTATAGATGATAATGAGCAATCACAATTAAAATTACTATGCGATAGTATTTTTGGTGAAGAAAATATTTTAGGTGTATTACCAACAATAATGAATTTAAAAGGTAACAATGATGAGTATGCTTTTTCTGGTACACATGAATATACAATTGTTTATTCAAAAAATAAGGAGAAGTCATTAGTGTATCAATTTGAAATTGATGTTGATGAAACTGATACTTGGGAGAAAGATGAAATTGGATATTTTAAAAGAGGCGCAAACTTAAAATCTACTGGAGTCAATGCACCAAGAGAAAAAAGGCCTAATTTATTTTTCCCAATATATGTCAATAAAAATGATAATTCGGTTAGTGTTGTGAGGGAAAAAAAGAGTGATGTTGAAGTATATCCAGTAACAAATGGGGAAGAAATGTCATGGCGTTGGAGTAAAGAAAAGTTTATAAAGCAGCCAAATGATGTAATTGCTGTTATTAATGATGTTGACATTTCATTATATAAAAAACAAAGACCTGCTTTGGGAGAATTACCCACATCTAAGCCAAAATCAATATTATATAAGCCAGAATATAGTAGTGGTAATGGGACAGAACGTATAAAGAGTTTGTTTAATTTTAAGGCTTTTAGTAATCCTAAACCTGTGAATTTATTATATGATTTATTACAAATTGGAGTATCTGAAGATGCTATTGTTTTAGATTTTTTTGGTGGTTCATCTACAACTGTGGATGCAATATTATATTTGAATGCGTTGTCTAAAAATAGAAAAAATATAAAATATATTTTAGTTCAATTACCAGAATTATGTGATATTAAGTCTGAAGCATATAAAAATGGATATAAAACTATTGACCAAATAGGTCAAGAAAGAATAAGAAGAGCTGCTAAAAAGATTAAGGAAGAAACTAATGCTGATATAGATTATGGCTTTAAGCATTATACTATTAAAGATGTAAATACAAACACATTAGATAAATTAGAAAAATTTGAACCTAATTATGTAATTTCAGATGGTAGTATTTTAGATGAATTTGGAATTAATGCAGTATTGATTACATGGATGAATGAAGATGGATACGGATTAACTGATAAATATGAAAAATTAAAGTTAGAAGACTATACTGCATATAGATGTCAAAACACAATTTATTTATTAAATTGGAATATTTCAGATTCATTTATAAAAGCATTAATAGAAAAATACGAAAAGGAAGAAAATTTTAATTGTAACAGAATTGTAATGTTTGGTTATTCTTTTACACTAACTGAAATTCAAACATTAAAGGATAATTTACAACAAGTAAAAAATATTAAAGGTATTAATGTTGAGGTAATAACAAGATACTAGAAAGG
>CANQIS010000113.1 GCA_947624115.1 uncultured Bacilli bacterium | reverse complement strand
TACTTGTTTTTGTACAAATACTTCTTATAATTTATATTTAATTAACTTTTTAGAAACTTTTGTTCTTTTACATTATTGTAATTTATTTATCATTTTATAAATTCAATTTACTGCTGCTAATTTAACATAACTTTCTGATTTTTGCAAGTGAATTTTTAAAGAATTATTGTAATAAATCTTGCACTTACTGAAAATGAAGTTTATCAGTGGATTATAAAAAATAAATAATCAGGAATTTATCCTGATTATTTATTTTTATGACTAATAATAACTTTCACTTGACCATTATTATTCAAATCCAATATTCTTACATTATAAATTGGATTATTATCATCTGTACTCCACGCAGAATCACCTAATTCATATATTCCATTATACTCGATATCATTAACTATTATTTGATACGGAATATTTATTGAAAAACTTATAGTTGTGCCTTCTTCATGTTTTAGTATATTTAATTTAACTTTTTCAGTTATTATAAGTATGTCTTTTGTTCCATCTATATAATACTCATTTAAGCATTGAATCCACTTTTTTTCATCTAATTTAATTACATTGGCATCTTTTAATTCTTTACCTTTAATAAATTTAAATTCATTTTCAACAATCAATTCTAAAAAATCCGCAAAACTATCTGCAATAACAGTTAAATTTTCTGGATCCTGCATATATCTAACAATTTGTCCAACTTTTCCTTTTGGAGATGGTGTAAGGTCAATATATAATTTAGAGGTTCCACCATTATTCATACAATCTGCAAAGTTTATCCATTTTATGTTTGTATTCTCTATTGAGATTTTTTCATCAACAAAGAAATCAGACTCCTCCATAATAGAAAAAATTTCCTTGATTTCTAAAACTGAATTTTTATTTTTTATTATATCCTTAGCTGAACATAAATAGTATGGATATTCTCCATTATCTAAATCTGCTCCAAAGAAATAAAATGATATCTTTTCATCGCCATACTTTCTATGATATGTTCCATCAATTTTCTCTAATATTTCCATCAGTTCTTTTGGAAATCCAGGATATTCTTGTAATAATGTTTTTTTATCTTCATCACTTATTCCATAAGATACATTAATCATATGCTTCCATTTTTCTTCTAAACCACATATTTTATATCTTTCACCTAATTTTTCAATATAATAACCGTATAATAGAAAACCTTTCATTTTATTTAGCATAGCTATAATTCTATCTTTTTCTTGCATACAAATTATTCCATCATTTTTATATTCTTCATTTTCTTTAGTTACCAATTTAAAATCAAGTTCATCTGGAAAATCTAATCCTGAAATCCAAATATCAGCTCTTATATATTCATCAAAATTCCACCAAGCATCTTTTATGTTTCCTTCTTTTAAATACTCATCAATTTCAACTTCTAAAAAATCTCTTCTGCCATATGTGTAAAATCTATCATCAATTTCATACTCATATTTCGTTAATTCTTTTAAAATTTCATCAAATACATTACTTGTTAATTTGGTGATATCATCTGTTCTATTATCAAACTTATTAAAAACGAACTTAACAAAACTATCTCTATTTAATTTACAATCATCAAAATATTCTGTTTTCACTTCAATTATACCTCCATCAATTTAATTATATATAAACCAATACTTTGAGTTCCATTTTTTAATATTTCTTCCATTTCTTCGTGTAAATGACCATGTATATGTAATGGAATATGATTCTTATAAATATATTCTGTTATTCCCTTTAGTCCATCATGTACATTATCGTTTCTATCATATATATAAGCTTTATCATGAGACACTAATATATCAGCATATTCCATTTTTTTTGCTAATTCTAAACATTCTTCTTGTGTCATCATTCCATAATCACCATTTTTGTATCTATTAGATCCCATAATTCCTGCAATTTTAACACCTTTACATTCTATAACTTGTCCATTTATATTCTTTATATTGTTCATTTCTAAAGAATTTATGGAGTCATGATTTCCAATAATACCATATAACCTATCATTTGGTATTATTGCTTTTATAGCATCAAAATCTAGTCCAGTAATATCTCCCAAAATAATGCAAATATCATAATCTTCCTGATGTATTTTTTTTAAATAATTAATATATTTATCTGTATATGTTAAACAATTATGAGTATCTGTTATAAAAAGAATTCTTAACCCATGTAATACTTTTTTTCTACACTCCCCATATTTTTTAAATAATTCTTCTTCAAAAATCTCACCTTTGTTTTTATATTTCTCTTGAATCGTAAATTTATTTTGTTTCATTTCAATTTGTTTGCATTCACCATTAATTAACTTATTGTTTTTTTTACAAAAAATTTTCTTAACGCTATCAATTAGTTTTTTATACCATTTATCTTTTTTCAAAACCACCATACTAGTTTCATTGTTTAAAGAACTTTCCTGTTTTATTTCCCTTTTCTTAAACAAATCATCTGTACTGTATTTTTCTTTTGCAATTTGTTCCAAATCATAATTTTCTTTTGTTTCAATTCTTTGCTTTTCATAGTCAGTTGCCCAATAATCTTTATATAAATTAGCTAAAATAGCTTTTGCTTCATTCGAGATATCTTGCTCTTCAAGAGATTTTGTTTTATCAATTTTAAAACCATTATTTTTATTCATATATTTCTTATAAATATCTATTTTAAATTTTGGAATCTTTATTAAATCTTCTTTTTTAGTATATTTTAATACTTCTATTACTTCTTGATAAGCATTTGCATATATCTCATTCATCTTAAGTATCCTCCTCTATCCAAACAAATCTTCTAATTCTGACATCATACTATCTGCATTTTCCTTAAATTTATCATTAATTTGTTTAGCACTTTTTATAATATCTTCTTCAACTTTTCTTGCTTCTTTTTTATCTATTGTTAATGCTTTAGGAACTGTTGCCTTGCCAATATTTCTTGCAGAAAATAATTCTTCTGTTTCTTCATCAAGACTACCAACAAATGAATCTGCACTTTCTGGCTCTCTAGTCTCTTCTTCTAAATAATCTTTTATTTTTTTCAATTTTTGTTCAATTCTTGTTTTTTCATCTTCAAGAGATTGTTTTTCTATACTTAATTGTGCTTGTTCTTCATCTGAAATTTCAAAATTTCCTTGTAATTGTAAGTTTAAAGAATTTAGTCTATAATTAATTGTATCTAATCTATCTTGCAACGATTCTATATCTGTTTCTGTATACAAGCCTTTTTTTTCAATATCTTCATCTATTATAGATTGTTCTATTTTCATTTTTCTTCTCCTTATTTAATTTTTATTTAATATAATTATATCATAAAATATATTTTTTGTACAATTACTATTTTTTTCATCCATTAGCATGTTTTTTTCCTTTCATAAATTACTAT
>CANQIS010000112.1 GCA_947624115.1 uncultured Bacilli bacterium | reverse complement strand
TTCAAATCATCCTCCATATTACTAACTAAAAAATCTAGTGAGTAAAAATTAATTTACACACTAGATTATACACTATCAAAATGTAACCCCTTGCTACCGAAGGAAGCAAAGGGTTGTCAAAAGTAGCGTTAGCTACTAAGTCTACGTGAAAATAATGAAAATTATTTTCGTGTAGACCACTAAACACGCATAAGCGTGTGCCGAAAAATTTTTTGATTTAGTATTTATGGAGGAATATTGTGATGAACGAAAAGTTTACATATTATAAATTAAACTATTCAAAATATATTGTTATTATAAAAAAAGGAAATTTCTTTATATCTTTTGATAATGACGCATTAATATTAAGTAATATTTTTAATTATAAAATCATTCAATCTAATAATAATTTTAAAGTTGGTTTTCCAGTTAATTCATTAAGTAAAATTATTATGAAATTAGATAGTTTAAAATTAAATTATATTGTAGTAGATGAAGATATAATAGAAAAGAATAAGTTTAAAGATAATACGTATGATGAATATATAAATAATATTATTAATAATAGAATTTATTTAAATAGAATAAATGAAATTAATAAAAAATTAAGTAAAAATATTAATAATCCTAATATAAAAGATATAATATTTAATATAGAAAAATTATTATGCGAGATAAGTTATTAATAATAACTAAAGTCAAAAAAAGTATTGATTATATAGAAAAAGTAGTCATCAATTTTCCTAGAACAGAAATAATTTTAAAAAATAAAATTATTGAGTCTTATTATGATTTATTAGAATTAGTCTATAGGGCTAATATTTATCAAGATATTAATTATATGAAAGAAATAGTAATTAAAGTAAGAATGATAGAGTATTATATAAAAGTATCTTTAAATAAGCAAATATTAAGTTTTAAAAAATATGAAATAATAGGTAATCATTTATTAGAATTAAATAAAATGATTAATGCTTGGATTAAGTATGAAAAAAATAGAAAACTTGTATAATACTATAGTTGATATAAATAAAATACAGCAAATGTATGATCATAAAATTAAGGTAAATACTAAGAATAAGAAAAAATTAGAAAATTTTGAAAATAATTATGTATCTAATATGCTTTTTATCAAAAACATATTAGAACAAAAAAAATATATACCAGGTAAGTATAATATTTTTTTAATAAAAGAACCCAAAATAAGATTAATAATGAGTCAAAATATAATCGATAAAATAATTAATCACATGGTAGCAGAATATTTTTTAATTCGGATATATGATAAGACATTAATTGATACTAATATTGCGACAAGAAAAAATAAAGGTACTAATTATGGTCGAATAATGTTGAAAAAATATTTAAATAAATTAAAAGGTAAAGAATTTTATATTTTAAAATTTGATATTTCTAAATATTTTTATAATATTAGTCATTCAATATTAAAAAAATTAATCAGAAAAAAAATACAAGATCAAGATGTATTAAGAATAATAGATGATATTATAGATAGTACCGATAATGAATATATAAATAATACTATATCTAAATTAAAAGATAATTTAAATATTAATGATATACCATTATATAGAAAAGGTTATGGCTTACCTATTGGTAATTTAACCTCACAAATACTTGCGATTATGTATTTAGATGAATTAGATAGATATATTAAAGAAAAATTAAAAATAAAATATTATATACGATATATGGATGATGGTATATTAATTCATGAAGATAAAGAATATTTAAAATATTGTTTATCTGAAATAAAAAATATTTTAGATAAATATGAATTAAAATTAAATGATAAAACTAAAATATATAATATAAAAAATGGTTTTGAATTTTTAGGTTTTAATTATTTTATTAAAAATAATAAAATAATTATGAAAGTAAAAAGTCAAACTAAAAGAAAATTTAAACGAAAAATAAAAAAATTATATAAATTAGTTAAAGAAAATAAAATTTCAAATAAAAAATTAATTCAAGTTAAAAATAGTTATATAGGTCATTTAAAATATGGAAATAGTAATAAATTAATATATAGTACTTTCAAAAAATATGAACAAAATTATAATGATTTTGGCACATTTATAAAAGCGGAAGATTATATTTAATTTTATTATAGGGATAATACTGAAGGTTTATTTTTAGCACCTTCTTCAGCGAATGCTAGTAACTCTGCTAACGCGTGGAATGTGAACAACAATGGCAACTTGAACAACAACAATGTCTTCAACGCTAACAATTATGGCATGCGCCCAGATTCCTTTAAAACTTCGTTTTATTATACTAAGGTTAATAAATAAAAGCTATAGGAAACAAGTATTATTCCTTTTAATAGAAATATTAAAAAATACAATATCACAGATGTTTATTAGCAAGTAAAAAAGCTAATTAAAACTACATACTGTGATTTTTTTTGATTTTTCATAAATAAAAAAGGGATTTTACCGAAAATTTTATATATTATATATAGGAGGTGTTAATTGACAATTAAATTATTTAATAACTATTGTCAAATACAAATAGTTGCGATATAATTTAATTGTAAGTTAATTATGAGTAAATTCTATACACTATTAAACGATCATTTATTTAAAAAAATATTTACAGAAGAAAAACATTTAAAAATATTATTATTGAATTTATTTGATGTCAAAGCAAATAATCTAAAATTATTAAATCCAGAATTAGTAATATCAAATAAAAATGAAAAAGTTGGAATAGTTGATTTATTATTAGAAATAGATAATGACATTGTTATTTTAGAATTACAAAATTTAAATGAACATAATTTTAAAGATAGATTATTATATTATACATCAAAGATAATTTCTAACTATGGACTAAAAGAGGGCGATAATTATCAAAATTTAAAATCTATTAAAGTATATGTGATTTTAAATTATTCATTAGATAATGAGAATATTAAAAGTATAGTAAAATTAAAATATCTTAATAATAGAATCTTTAATAATAAATTAGAATTGAAAATATTTGATTTAACAAAAGTAGATATAAATAATAAGAAAAGTAAATATTATGAAATTGTAAATATGTTTAAAACAGATGATTTAAAAAAATTAAAACAAATAATAAGTAAAGAAGAATTAAAAGAAATATTAATAACAATGGAAAAATATAACCAAGAAGAAAGTGAGTGGAGAAAAATGGAAGATATTTATAATATGATGATGAATGAAAAAGTTGATTTTAGAGCAGTTTATAACGACGCAAAGGCGGAGGGCATTGCTATTGGAAAAAATGAGGGTATTTCTCAGGGAATTAATCAAGAAAAAAATAATGTTGTAAAAAATATGTTAGCAAAAAATTTTGATATTAATCTAATATCAGAAATAACAAACTTACCTATTTCAGAAATAAATGCCATAAAATAAAAATTTTTTTAA
>CANQIS010000111.1 GCA_947624115.1 uncultured Bacilli bacterium | reverse complement strand
TCAAGAGAATCAACAAAAGCATCAATAACCCAAACAATACTATCTTTATCAATCATATCTTGTAAAGAAGTAGGGAAAAGGGCAAGTTGATTACGATCAAAACCAGATTTATACATAACGACACCTACTATCTAAAATAATTATAAAATAAAAAGTAAAATAAAGAAAGATATGTACTTGAAAAAGAGAAGAAAAAATGATACTATAAAGATAGTAAAAAAAGTAGATGAAAGATTTGAAATTGCTCTTTCATAAATGGGTAAAATAAATCACAAATCTAAAATTGAAAGGTGTACAAAAATGAGAAAAAATACAGTTATCGGACAGACTCGGGGGGGGAGATTGTCCGACAATAGTAAAATATCAAATCCTTTTAAGAAATAAAAAAATATAAAATTTGATAAAAATATATAAATTTAATAAAAAAAATGAAAATATAAAAAATAGTACAATAATTACCCAATTATTGTGCTATTTTCAAGATATTTTCAGTTTTATTTTTGAAATATTCAACTAAGTTATCCACACCAATTAAATTTTTGGCATGCAAAATGTTCTCGGAGCAATAATATATAGAACATTCTCCAGTAACTTTTTGGGTACCTTTTAATAAGGTATAACTAGCATCTCTAAAATGCTTTAACATCGCATGAGGAAGTTCAGATAAAGACATTCTTTTTTTAATAAGGTTTTTATCAATATTAAGATTAAAAAGGACTTTAGTAACTTTAACTTTTTTCTTTTTCTTTTTAGTTTTAGATTTAACTAAATTACTATTTTGGGGAATAATAACATTTTTACCATCTTTAAAATCAACAGTTTTAAATTTAGAAGAACAACAAGGATTTTTACAATTTTTACAAGCAAGTTTATTACAATATCTAACTCCGTTTTTTCCAGTAGATTTTTTTCTTAAAGTTTCTCCCATAGGGCAAAAAACTTTATTAGATTTAAAATGTCTAGTAAAGCAATAATCATTAATTGCTTTATCTCTTAGTTCTTCCTCTGTCATATCATCATTAAATTCAATATTTGCATCTTCATTTTCAATAACTTCTTTAACTTCAATATCAGAAATAATATCTTTATAAACATCAGGAATAACCCCAGATCTTAAACAAGTTTTAATATCTTCTGCTTTAGTACTTTTAACCATATCTTTATTAATATTATTTTCTTCATAAACAGTTTCAAGAGAATAAAAGGATTGATTATTATCAGGAGTAACATGAGGAATAATACCATTTTCTAAAGCAGATACCATATCTTCTCTTTTGCTATAACCTTTGTCAGTAATATTAGTCATAGTATCAAAATTATATATATTTTTAGCATTAGAAGAAATATCAGTAATAGTACCTAGATCAGCAGGTTTATCAGTGACTAAAAAATCAGTCACAAAATGGTTTTCATCAACAAGTACTTGGTTGTTATAACAAACTTCAAATTTACCATTGTTACGCATTAATTTAGCTTCAGGGTCAGTTAAAGAAATTTGCGATTTATTAGTATTAACCATGGTATTTTGAATAGATTGATAGTTTTCAAGTTTATTAATATAATTTTTTAATTCAGAGATAAAGGCGTCTTTATCGATGGAATTATTTTTTAAATTAAAATCAACCTCATCCATGAGTTTTTTAGCATTATTTAAGTCATTAATAAAATCATTTTTATCTTCAAGAATATCAGAATAATCTAGTAAATCTAAATAATCATTAATATGGTTTTTTAATTTTTTAATACGATCATCAACTTTATTTAAAGTATAGTTTTTATCTTTAGAATTAACAGCTTTAATTTTAGTACCATCTTGCGAATTAATATTAGAAATAAAACCTAAATCTTTTAAAGAAAGATTAAACTCATAAAAGACTTTTTTAAGATTATTTTTATTATCTTTTCTAAAATCAGAAATAGTACGATAATCAGGAGTTAAACCATTGATAAGCCAAATACATTCAATATTAGTTTTAGCAAAATACATAATTGAACGAGAAGAACGAACTTTCTTATTATAAGCTAGCAAATAAAGTTTAAGCAAGTCTTTAGGATTATAAGGTTTATTCCCAACATTACTAGGAATAGAATATTTAAAATTAAAATTAACTAAATCAAGAGAATCAACAAAAGCATCAATAACCCAAACAATACTATCTTTATCAATCATATCTTGTAAAGAAGTAGGGAAAAGGGCAAGTTGATTACGATCAAAACCAGATTTATACATAACGACACCTACTATCTAAAATAATTATAAAATAAAAAGTAAAATAAAGAAAGATATGTACTTGAAAAAGAGAAGAAAAAATGATACTATAAAGATAGTAAAAAAAGTAGATGAAAGATTTGAAATTGCTCTTTCATAAATGGGTAAAATAAATCACAAATCTAAAATTGAAAGGTGTACAAAAATGAGAAAAAATACAGTTATCGGACAGACTCGGGGGGGGGGTATTTAGTAATAAGAAACTAAGTACTCTAATATTAACCTTAGTAATAAGTATATTAATGATAGGAATAGGCCTAACCTATTCATATTTATCAACAAGTGAAAAGCAAGAGAAAACTAATTATATATTTACTAATGGTTGCTTTAATATAGAAATATATCATGAAACAAATTCCATAGAAATAACTGGTGCATATCCAATCACAGATGTTGAAGGATTAAAAAAAGATGGTTATAAATTTACAATTAAAAATAATTGTAGTAAACCAGCAATATATGAAATAAATTTAGAGACTAAAAGTGATCCGGGAAATAGTAATACTTTAAATTCAGAATATGTAAGAGTATCCTTATCAGGAGATACATTTGATAATATCCTAACTAAATTAAGTGAAAATAAAAAAACAATAGCTAGTGGTAATAATTCATATGAAGCCTATAATTTGTATACTGGAGAGTTAGACGCGGGAAAGACCAAAGAATTTCATTTAAGAGAATGGCTAGATTATGAAGCAACAAAAGAAGCAGCAGGGAAAGTTTATAAAACAAGTATAAATGTTGTGGCAGTAAGTAATAAAGATGGGGGAATAAAAAAAGAAATAAAAACTGACATAGATTCTGGAAAGATGAAAGGTAAACTAACTGGAAGTGCTAGCAATGTTAAATATTGTATAACTAAGACAAATGAATGTGAACCCGATCAAGATATAGCAATTCAAAGTGGAGGAATAAGTCTAGATTGGCAAATAGATAATAATACATCATTATGTACCAAAGTAGATAATGGAATAACTTATTGTAGTGAAGTAATATTTGATACCAATCCACCAACAATACCAAATGTATTACTAGTAGATGGTAAAATAAAATTTGAAGGATCAACAGATACAGAAGGAGAAGTAAGATACTTCTATAGCCTAGGCTGTACAGGTAAATATACCGAAGGAACAGAAGTAGCAATAGATGAAAGTGGAAAAGTATGTGTATATGCTCAAGATAATGCTGGTAATAAATCACCAGAAGTACAAAGAAGTATTGATGTAGTCGCTGCAGTAACAAAACCAGCCCAAGATTCATATTATTGTAGTGATACATCCAAACATCAAAATGATCCAA
>CANQIS010000110.1 GCA_947624115.1 uncultured Bacilli bacterium | reverse complement strand
GGTATATACCCTAAAGCTATTTATTATAAAATTTGGTCGCCTATTGATTTTATTAGTATTAGTAAAAGCGATTTCTTTATGAGATATATAAATAATAATTATGGTGACATTAAAAATAACAAAATTAAATTTTATAATTTAAATAACGACGACGATATTTTTCGAATTGACAATTATTTAAAAGGTGAGATGATTTATAAAAAAGATAAAGTTTATAAATTAAATGGTAAGATTGATATCCATTTATAAATCAAGCATATCACAATTAATAATATTTGTTAAGTATTTGATAGTTTTATTCGAAAAATCTAAAATTTTATTATTTAGCTATGAAATAAACAATGATAATCTATAAATTTAACAATTGTTTTCTTTAAATGGTCTATTATTATAATAAATAAAGACTTTATAATAAAAGATACAAGTAAATTATTACAATAAAAGAAAATATAATTTTTATGAAAACACGATTGACTATTAAGTAAACAGTGTTATAATAAGTAAATGATAGGGAGGTTGAATTATGAGTGCCGAAGAGAAAATATTAAAAAATTTAGAAACACCAGAAGGAGAGTCAACAATGAACAAATTTATTAAGGAGTATATTGAAAAAGAAAATGTCAAAAGTGAAAAAATTAAAATTTTAATGTCTAATACAAATTATTTAGAATGGCTTAATCAATTTACTCAAGATAAAGAAGGCTTCTCTGATAACGATTGGCTATATTTTCCAGAACAAATAAGTGATTCTGATAAAGAAAATGTTGAAAAATTATGTTTATTCTACGAAGGAATTAATGGATATGCAGACTCAAATCATATTTATCCATTACAAAGTTATTTTGGTAATTTTTACAGAATTAGATTAGATAAAATAGGTTTTGAAATAGGAATTTTAATTGGTCAAGAAACAGTATTCTTTTGTAACAAAGTTGCAGTAGAAAATGAACAAGAGTTTATTGATTTTAATGACATTATGACTGGCAAAAAACAAGAACAAGTTGATAAAATTAATGCAAATTTAGAATCTTTATCAAATATGGCTTTAACTGCATATGAAAGTGGTGTTCCAATAGAGTCTATAACTTATACATTAGAAAATACAATAAATAAAATAATTTCTAAAAGAAAAAATAAATCAAAAACATTGACAAAAAAATAAAAATACTATTTTGCTTACGTATATTTTTCTTGATTATGTTAGTTATATTTCTTTAGAACACTGTTATTGGTTAGTCAATAGCGTAGTGTGTTACCATTTCGGGAAAATGGTTTTATTAAAACCGAGTATTTGAAATTTGCTCGGCTTTTTATATGCACAAAAAAACTAACATTTCTGTTAGTTACTATTACTCTCGAACTAAAAATGTTCGAGTTTTCTATCATAATGGTGCTGAAAACAGGATTTGAACCTGCAACCCACTGATTACGAGACAGTTGCTCTACCGTTGGAGCTATTTCAGCAAAAAGAATACATTAATATTATATAATCAAATTTAGATTTTGTACAGAATAAAATTAAATATTAAGTACGAATTTTATATTTTAGTTGACAATAATATGTATAATTAGCATAAAAAACAACAAAATGTTGAAAAAATAAAAAATATTGGATATAATTAAATTGCTATCGAAATGTTGGTGGTTTATAATGAGTTTAGATGATGTTATATATATTGAAAAATTTCCATCAATTGATCTGCATGGATTAGATTCACAAACTGCTAGAGTTTTTATTACTGATTTTATTAACGATAATTATAAGATGGGAAACACTATTATTGTTATTATACATGGTATAGGAACAGGAACATTAAGAAAAGTAACCAGTGAAGTATTATCAAAAAATAGCAGAGTTTTAGCATATAAAACATATTATTATAATAATGGTTGTACTATTGCACAAATAAAAGAAAATGAAAAAAAATGAGAAAACAATCAAAAAAAGATTGACAACAGCATATTTATGTGTTAGTATATCCATTAACTTTTAAAGAAGGGGGAATTTATATGTACGAAGAAAGAAGAGACACATTTTCAATTAGAGATGTGATATTACAAATTTTATTTGTTGCTTTATTTATATTTATTTTAATGTGGTTGTTTCCAACAAAAAATTATGTTACCAATTACATTGATAAAACTATTGATGAAGCAGTAAAAGAATCACTTGATAGTGCACTAGAAAACTATGAATTTGGTGGTGGAATTAATAGCGAAGCATTTTCGAACCAATTATTTAATCAAAATGTTATAATGATTAAAGATGCAGCTAAAGATTATTTTACAGTAAATCGTTTACCAGAAAATTCAGGAGCACAAACAAAAATAACATTAAAAGAAATGTTAGAACAAAAAATGGTATTACCATTTGTTGACAGTAACAATAAAGCATGTGATGCCGAAGCTTCATATGTAACAGTTACAAAAAACAATGATGAATATGTAACGAAAGTTAATTTAAAATGTTCTGATTATGAAGATTATTTAATTGTTCACATGGGATGCTATGATTATTGTTCAACTACAATTTGTGAAAATAAAACAACAACTACACCATCAAAAGGTGGTGAAGTACCACAACAACCAACACCAAGTCAACCACAACCAGATGAACCAAAACCAGTTGTTTATGAATATGAATATCAATTAGTTGTTGATGGTAAATGGGGAGATTGGTCTGATTGGTCTGATTGGACAGACAATATCATTAGCAAAACTGATTATAGAGAAGTTGAAACAAAAACAGAAAAAGTAAAAACAGGTGAAAAAATAGATGTTGTTCAAACAGGAACAAAAAATGAAATAGTTCAAACAGGAACAAAGACAGAAACTGTTCAAATAGGTGTAAAAACAGAACAAGTTCAAACAGGAACAAAAACTGAAATAGTTCAAACAGGAACAAAGACAGAAACTGTTCAAACAGGTGTAAAAACAGAACAAGTTCAAACAGGAACAAAGACTGAAAAAGTTCAAACAGGAACAAAGACAGAAACTGTTCAAACAGGTGTAAAAACAGAGCAAGTTCAAACAGGAACAAAAACTGAAAAAGTTCAAACAGGAACAAAGACAGAAACTGTTCAAACAGGAACAAGACAAGAACAAGTTCAAGTAGGAACAAGACAAGAACAAGTTCAAACAGGAACAAAGACAGAAACTGTTCAAACAGGAACAAGACAAGAACAAGTTCAAGTAGGAACAAGACAAGAAACTGTTCAAACAGGAACAAGACAAGAACCAGTATATGAAACAAGAACTGTACCAGTATATACAACCAGAACTGTACCAGTATATAAGAATGTTACTAAAACTGAACTTGATTGTTCAAAAACATGTAGACAAGTTACTAAAACAGTACCAGTTCAAGTAGGAACAAGACAAGAAACTGTTCAAACAGGAACAAGACAAGAAAGAGTTCAAGTAGGAACAAAAACTGTCCCAGTATATACAACTAGAACTGTACCAGTATATACAACCAGAACTGTACCAGTATACGAAACAAGAACTGTACCAGTATATACAACAAAAACTGTCCCAGTATACGAAACAAAAACTGTACCAGTATATGAAACAAGAACTGTACCAGTATATGAAACAAGAACTGTACCAGTATATGAAACAAGAACTGTACCAGTATATGAAACAAGAACTG
>CANQIS010000109.1 GCA_947624115.1 uncultured Bacilli bacterium | reverse complement strand
TAATTTCATACTTGACTTTCTTTCTATTTTTTTATATAATGAGAGATGAGAAAAGGGAACATTTTTTCTTTTTCTTAAGATTGATTCGATTCTAGCCTTTAAAAATTGCGTTTATGTGGGGCTGGGATCTTTTTTATTTTGATATTTTCTAACAATGTAAATATTATTAAACTTATTAAAATTGTTACTAATACAATTGTTGTATTTTCAAGTTTTAAATTTATTAATATATTTTCTATGATCAATGATGTTATTAAATTTAAAATTATTTTTCCTTTTTTATTTAGAACAATCATATTTCACCTCACTTTTTTTGATTGTTCCCTTTCCTTAACTCTCTATATACATTATACTATTATTATATGTATTTGTCAAGTATTTTATACTAATTTTTATATTATTTTTTAATATTTTTACTGATATAAAATAAACTATAAAAATATTATATTAATTGTATTTTATTGTGCTTTATTTTGGTATTTATTTGGTGCGTGTTTATTGTTATTATATAGATTGATATATATATGTGCTATTATAATGGGATGTATTATATGCAGTAATATGTATATATGTGATGGTATGCAGTATTTATTGTATTATATTATTTTATTGTATTTATTGTATGTATGTATTTATTGTATGTATTTATTTATTTATTTATTTATTGTATGTATTTATTGTATTTATTTATTTTATTGGAGTAACAAAAGAATAGATGTCTTTGTAATTTCAAAAAAATAATACGTTTTTAACACTATATTATTTTTATTTTATGGTGTTTTTTTATTGTGTTTTAATATATTTGCCATTATTTAGATAAGTCTTATTTTATAATGCTTTGATTAATATAAAACCGTTCGTATATATACCCCAACCCTATTAAAAAAAGAGCATATGGGGACGCTTTTACTCCCACAATTCTATAAAAAATAACAAAAGACCTAATTAAGTATAAAAAACTAGTGAAAACCCAGTAAATAGCATGATATTAATAATACAGTATAGATAATTATTTATTATTAACATTATATATAAGGTGTTCTGAGATATAGAGAGCATAAGTAGTAAAAAATATGCATTTAAGCCTTATAAAATAATGCTAAAAATAGAATTTAATATCATGTCGCTGTAAGACATAATCAATCTATATAAGTATGTCTTTATATGACATAGAAAATAGGTGATATATGGCTAAATATATAGTTAATGATAATGGGGAAGTAATAGATGTAATTCATGATAATGATATTTTTGTAAAAATGAATAACGGAGATAAAATTGTCAGAAAAACATCTATTGATTATTTTAAAGATACAAAGGAAATCAAAAAAAGATTTATTAAAGTGAATGATAAAGCTATAAATTTATTAAATAAATATGGTAAATATATATGTCTATTACTTAAATATGTAGGTTATATGGATGGCGTATTAAGATTTAATAATGGTATTTATTTAACTAATCAAAATATATCTAAAATATTTGAAGTAAACAATAGAAATACAATTAAGATTTTGAATGATTTAATAAAGGAAGATGTTATTCATAAACATAAAGAAAAAAATAAAAATTATTATACATTTAATCCGTGGATAGCATCTAAAGGTAAAAGAGTAAGTGTTGATTTATATAACGAATTTAAAATGACAGAATGGGTAAATGTATCACAAGAACCAAGTGATTATGAAACCGTTATAGAGGGGAAATAAATATGAAAAATAAAATTATTTTAGGTTTATCATTGATCTTATTATGTTGTGGTTGTGAAAAAACTGTAGATGAAAAATACACAAACAAAAAAGCGATGGATGATTTTTATATTTATGTAGATAGCGATACTTGTTTAGAATATTTTGTTAGTTATGGTGGATATAATATAGGCACTGTTACTCCTAGATATAGCAAAGATGGAACAATAAGACAAAATAGACAATGTTTAAGAGATAAGGAGTTAGAAGATGAAAAATAAAACAATAACAGTTTATGAATTAATGGGTCTTATTAAAGATGATAAAGCACCTAAACAAATAAAATATGATGACAATATATTAAGTTTTGATTTTGAAACAAATAACTATAGAGATAATGAAGCATCATTTTTGTTTGGAGATTATATTTATGGTCAATTACATTTAGATAATACAGTTGAAATTCTACCAGAAGAAGATAATGAGTGGGAAGATATAGAAGAAATAGAAAATATAGATGATTTTGCTGTAGGTAATTTAACTGAATTAAATTCTAAAATAATAAACAAACTTATTAAAAATCAGCGAAAAATAATAGAAAAGTTGAAAGACAATACTTATTTTAAAAGTAAAGTAGAATTTACTGATTACATTGATGAATACTTAACGAAAAAATTAGATAATGTAAAAAATGATATCGTATTTGATTATTGGAAAGAAAAGGTAGAGAGTAAAGATGAATGAATTTTATAAACCTAAGTTTGGAATAAAAATTGATAAACTAAGTAAAGGCGATTGGCAATTAGGATTATTTTTAAATCACAGATTATGGCATCATTGTCATAATGATAAAGTTGTAAAAGTATCACATGAATTATATATTTATATTTGCTTATTTAAAATCAACATAAGTATAGGTTTTATAGAAAAATAGAAAAGTTGGAGGAAAAATAAAGTGGAAATAATAATTATAATTGCTACTATTTTTATTGGCATTAGTTTAGGACGGATAAGTGATTCTATAAATGAATTAAAAGAAACGATAGAAAGGCTAAAAACAAATGGAAAATAATTATTATCAAGTAGATTATGCAAATGAAGTAACAAAATTAAATGCAGAAAAGCAAGAACTTATTTCTTTTTTGAAAGGTAATATAAAAGAATGTGACAAAGATATAAAAGAACTTAGTAAAAATTATAATACTTACTTTAGGATTGTTGAAGATACAAAAATAACGAAAAGAACATATCAAGAAGTCCTAGATTTTGTTAATAAAGGTGGTAAAGATGACTGAAAAACAACTAAATGAAAATATTATAAGAAATAAAATTAAAGGTGTATGTCAAGATTGCATATATTTAGATAAAATTGTACCTATTTTAAATAAAATGTTAAATGAAACATACATTGATGGATTAGAACAAGGTAAACTTGATAAAGAAATGGGGAAGCAACAACTTATTAAATTTTTAAAAGATAAGATAAAAGAAGAATATATAGGTGGACAAGATATATTATCTCAAAGCAGTTTTAAAGCAAAGAAACAAGCATTTCAAGAAGTTCTAGATTTTTTAAGAGGTGATAAAGATGAGTAAAGAAAATAAAATAAAACAATTTGAAGAAGAACAATTAGATAAGTTACTTGTAGAATTAAAAGATATTGATAATTTTAAAGGATTTGAAGATGGTGCTTTTAAATATAGTTTAGGTAAATATCAAGCTAGTTTATTGATAGAGTATATTAATCAATTGCAACAAGAAAATAAAGAATTAAAAGAAACATTAGAAAATAATTCAAAAATAAATGTTGCTGAACATAAATATGCCAGTCGAATGGAAGATAAATATTTAATTGAACATAATATTTTAACTGAACTTGAAAAGTGGCTTGAAGAAAAAATTAATTCACCAAAATTATCTTTAATTGAAATTATAACATTTAAAAGATGTTTAGAAAGATTACAAGAATTGAAAGAAGG
>CANQIS010000108.1 GCA_947624115.1 uncultured Bacilli bacterium | reverse complement strand
AAAAAAAGAATGATGTATTCACTCTTTAATCAAAATTAAATTATATATTTTTTTATTTTAAAAACAATAACATATTAAAAATATGTTATTGCTTATTTTTAGTAAAAATATAATTTTTAAGACAATATTTTCATCAAAATTCATTAATTATATAATGTTAAATAAGACAAATTATTAATAAATTTTGAAATGAAATGTATTTCTATATTTTTTGTTTATAATTTTGTTAATATTAAATTTGTTTTATTTGATGTTTTCAATCATTAATCCTTTATAGTATTTCCAAGCTAATACTCTTAATGTAATATCATCTATAACTTTTTCACTTATTGTTCCATCTTCAACTGCATTTTTTATATCTTGAAAACTCTGTTTATAATCAGTTACGATTAATAAATCATTACCTGCTAAGATAGCTTTAACGGCAGCAGAGGTTTCTACACTTTCTGTAATTGCTTGCATAGATAAATCATCAGTAATAATTATACCAGTAAAATGTAATTTATTTCTAATTAAATTATGAATATCTGCTGATAATGAAGCAGGATTTTCAGGATCGATGGAATTTACAATATTATGACTTACTAAAATAGCTTCAGCTTTAGCATCAACACCAGCTTGAAATGGTGGAATATCATTATTTATAATATCATCGTAATCTCTTGTATCAATGGAAATACCATTATGGGTATCAGAATTATTACCATAACCAGGGAAATGTTTTAGGGTATATGATACTTTTCCTTGATGACTAGTCTCAATAACTGTTTTGGCAAATTCACTAGTAATTTCTGTATTTTGGCCTATTGATCTATTGTACATATAATCGTCTGGACTTGTTGTGACATCAACAACTGGTGCTAAATTTAAATTAATTCCTAATTCTTGCAATAATTGACTTTTATTAATGGTATCTTCTTTTATTAATGATAAACCACCTGTATTATATAACACTCTTGGTGATTTAAATGGCTCTTTAGCTAAATTTGGATTAGAGCTTACTCTAACAACGCTACCACCTTCTTCATCTACTGCAATAAGTAATGGAATATCTGAAGCATTTTGAAATTCATTGATCATATTAATAACTTGATCTTTTGTTTTTGATGCGAAATCTTTAGCAAATAATAAATATCCACCAAAATGATAGTTTTTTAAATCTTCTATTTGATTATAATCTGGTAATCTAACTAATAGTAATTGTCCTATTTTTTCATCTAATGACATTGAGTCTAATTTTGTTTGAGCTAATTTATAATAGTCATAAAAAAGGTCTTTTTTAATAGCTTCTTCTTTTGCTTTTTCAATAGAGCTTAATGTGTAATTTGCTACATTTATAACTTGATTAGATATATCTTTATTTAAAAGACCTGTATATTCTAATATAACTGTATCGCCAGACTTTAAAATAAAATCATTAATATTATCAAAAGTATATATAATATTATTGCCATCTTTTATAGTAACAACTTTATCTTCTACTGTAAGAACAGTGGCAGTTAAATATTGTTTAGTATTAGTATTATCATTTTTAAATAATCTTTTTGTTAATAATATCATACATACAATTATAATTAACATTAAAATAACAAAGATAATTTTTTTATTCTTATTCATACAATACCTCTTTCTATCAATAAATAATATGAATTAGACTGTTAGTTTATGTTCATATATATTATAAATTATTAACTTTTTTATGTAAAGCGTTATTTATTCCATTTCCGATAATATCACCTAATTTTTCAATAATAAAATCTACTTCTTTTGGCGTAACCATTAAATTATAACCAATTGGTGTTAAGACTTCGTATATCAATTGTTTAACTTCTTCATCGTTTAGATTACCAATAACACCAAATAATTCTTTTTTTAAATTATCATTTATTTCAACTTTCTTTTTTAAATAATTGACGTTACCACTTATTAAACGACTAATTGGTTTATCGATATTTTCTTTGGTATAGGAATAATTTTGATACATATAATTTATTGTATCACTAACAATAGTTACGGCATCAACGACGGTTGGAACACCAATCGCAATAACTGGTTTTCCAATTGTTTCAATTGAAATTTCTTTTCTTTTATTACCTATGCCACTACCTGGAGCAATTCCTGTATCTGTCATTTGAATCGTGCGATTTACTCTTTCTATTGATTGACTAGCTAAGGCATCAATTGTAATTATAAAGTCAACATTTATAGAGTTTATAATATTTTTTATTAAATCACTCGTTTCTATTCCTGTTTGTCCCATAACACCTGGGGCTACAGCTGAGACACGTCTAAATCCTTCTTCGACATTACCGTATACAAATAAATGGTTAGTAACTAAAATATTATTTAGCGTAATTGGACCTAATGAATCTGGTGTTGATTTATCATTACCAAGTCCAATAATTAAACAAGAAGCATTATTGTCTATTTGACAGTTAGCTAGCATTTGTTTTAAGTATTTAGTAAATATTTTTTTTACTTTTTCTTTATAGTTATAATCAGTAATATCTTCAAATTCAATAGTTATATAGTTACCAATCTTTTTATTTATTTTTTCACTTCCTTTTTTTAATACTTTAACGTTAGTTATTTTAATATTATCTATGTTTTCTATTTTATTTTCGATTCCATCGATTTGTTCATTACCAATAGCCTCAATTGCTAGATCAGTTCTTAATTGATACTTGCTTAAATCTATTTCATGTTTCATATAATCACCATTATTATATTGTCAATTTATAGTAATTTTATTTTTAATTTTACATATTTTGTTAAAAATAGTGTTTTTTATTGCTTTTTTTAAGAATTTTTGTTAAAATTAAGTTACTTGAATTAACTGGGAGGTGAAATTATGGCAAACATGAAAAACGCTAAAAAGAAAATAAAAGTTATCGCTAAACAAACAAAAAGTAATAATGATTATGAAGCAAGTATGAAAACAGCTATGAAAAAAGTTGAAAGAGCTGTTAGTTCAAATGATAAAGATAGTGCTCAAGCAAATTTAAAGGTCGCTATTAAAGCAATTGATAAAGCTGCTTCTAAAGGTGTTGCTACTAAAAATTTTGTGGCTCGTAATAAATCCCGTTTATCTAAAAAAGTTAATGCTATGGAATAATCAATTCTTTCATGAATTGGTTATTTTATTTTTGATGAAGTAATTTTTATAATGAAATTAATAATTATGTATCATTAAATTATCTAGATTAAGTGAAATAAAATGGTAAATTTTTTCGTTAATTTTAAAACGTTTTTTGTATAAAAAAATAACAGAAATAAATTTATATGTTCTTTATGACTGAATATTGGTCATAAATTAAAATATTTTAAACTTTTTTTTAAAAAAGTATTGCCAAAATACAAAAAATACGTTATACTTAAATAGCAATTGATTAATGGGCTTGTAGCTCAGTTGGTTAGAGCACACGCTTGATAAGCGTGGGGTCGCAGGTTCAAGTCCTGCCAGGCCCACCATTATTTTGGCCCGTTGGTGAAGTGGCTTAACACACATGCCTTTCACGCATGCATTCACGAGTCCGAATCTCGTACGGGTCACCAAATCGAAAATGTACTTCCATCTGGAAGTTTTTTTATTTATTAGGAATTTTCTTCTAAAAAATGTTAATTATGCATTGACGAACATAACTTCGTGTGCTATTATGTTAATACATATTTGGTGGTGATAGTCTGAAAAACAATTGTTTTCATGACTATGTGTGCCTTGAACGAAGTGAAAGGAATG
>CANQIS010000107.1 GCA_947624115.1 uncultured Bacilli bacterium | reverse complement strand
AAAAGGAACTTTATGATGGGTAATGCACTTGTTGTTGGAATAATTGAAAAAATTGGAATTGAATTAGAAAAAATAATAGAAAAAGAAGATTAATTTGAGTTTTAATCTTCTTTTTTACAGCATTACTTCAATAAATTCTTTTAGCATAAGCTTTTGATATTCATCTATAAAATTAAGTTTATCAACATCAAGATTTTTATTAACTATTATTTTATTATCACTAATCGACTTGATTAATTCATTAGGTAATCCATAATCCATCATGTCTTGATTTACAGTATCACACATTCCATTTTCAAAAAACATTGCAATTTTATACGGATTTATATCATCAGGATTTATATTAATCACTTTATTTTTAGTAACAAAAAGTTTATATATGCACGCGAAGAAATTAAGATAATATGGTATTTTATATTGCATAACATCAGAAATAAATTTAAAAGTGTCATTATAAACTTTGTTATCGTTTATGCTCATATCACTATTAATATAACTTAATATCCATTTTTTTTCATCACTAATTAATCTAACTAACTTATCTTTATCGTTATTTATATAATTTTTTTTACTTATGTTATCAATAATATCCTGAATATGTTTTTTCTTATAATATAATATCTCTTTTATGCTAGTAAACGAATGTAATTTATATAATCCCTTCCATACAAATGCTCCGTTTGATGAAAAAGGTCTTATTTCTCCAACCTTGGTTTGAAAGATATTAATATTTTGAGTTTCAAAAGCATACTTCAAAATATTAAAAATTGCTTCTAGACTTTCAGCGATATTATTCCTATCATCACTTATTATATTATCAATCAGTTTTTTACAATTTAAAATTTCATTACTGTCCATGTTTTTAAAATAGTTGTATAAAACAAGTTTCCACAATTTTGGAACATTTAATGCAATATTTAATTCTTGTTCAGACAAACATAAAGTTTTTTGTAATTGAATAATATCCTTTTTCCTATTCAGTTCATAATCATTCAAGAATTCATCTTCTATCATATCAATTTCATAATCATCTCTAACTACATCAGATATTTCATAGTTAGGATTATTTAAAAATATATCTGATTTTTTTGCTCTATTCAAAATATCATATATATCTTTATTTATGGCTAAAATGTTACCAATTGGAGATTCACCAAATCTTCCAGCTCTACCCATTACATTCAGCAAATCAATATTTTCTAATTTAACCGATTTTGCAGTAAAAACACTTGTTATTATTATGTTTTCTGCATTGCTATTTACACCCTCAACAAATGAAGTTGTAACTAATAAACTCGATATAACTTTATCATTAAATAATCTAATTATTTCTTTCTTTATATATCTTGGAATTGGTGACATGTATATTCCAATACCTTTTTCTAGCCCTTTAATTACTTCCCATACCTGTAAATTTTCGACAGTATAGTTATCACATAAATGCTTGTAAAAAATATTAAACCTAGGATTTTTATTCAGTATTCCACAATCAGATTCACAATTATTAATAATTTCAGATGCTGTTGACGAATTTGGAATATATACAATATTTTGTTTTCCAATCAATCCTTTTAATATTTTAATAGTTTTAGTTGGTACATTATCACCCGATAAATAAGATGATTTATTGATTTTAAAGAAATTATTGAATTCTTTTTGAGTGCTTATACAATATAATTCATGATTTATATAATCTGTTTTTCTAATTATGCTTTTAATTCCATATTTGTCAGCAAAATTTTTCATTGATGGAGTCAAACAGTATGTATATGGAGACAGAAAAATACATTTAGAATTAGAATTTGCTACTAATTCTAGCGATTTTCTGAATTTGTAAGATCTATTATTAACAACATCCGAAACATACCTATTTCTTGCATTCACTATCTTATACATTTCATCCATAACTAATAAATCTATTTTAAAATCATGATAAATTGAATTAAACATTAAAAATCTCTCAGGAGTAAGTATTAATAAATTTCTACTAAAATAATCAATTCGTGGAATTGTTGAAATTTTATAATCTAAATTAAATTCTTTATTTAATCTTAAAAACTTAATATATAATTCTTCAATAAGAGAATTAGTTGGAACTATATATATCACACTATTAAATTCTTTATAATTACAAATCAAAAATTCATTAACCAAACTCGTTTTACCAAATGAAGTTGGTGCTGAAATAAGCATTTTATTATTATATTTAATTTCATCTAACAATGAAAGTTGTTCTATATTTAAATAATTGAATTGCTTCGACTTAAAGCATCCCATAATAAGTGATAATTTATTTGAATCAGAAAATTGCAAATAATCAAATTTTAAATACTTATCAAATCCAAATAACATTCCATTGTTAATTATCATCATGATTAAGTCATGATTTTCTTCCGGATTTAAAAGTAATACATTTAAATCATTTATTATTTTGTTGCTGTCATTTGTTATTGAAAATTCGTTAAGATCATTTAATACTTTTAATCTATCCATATAACTTCACCATATTATTCTTTAATAAAACTGAATTATTGGTTGTTGGAATAAATACTATTTCAATACTATAGTTCTTAATAGTAGTTAATCCAATAGTTCTATCAAATGTATCTATTATATCTTTGTAATATTTTTCTATTTCATCCGGTTTTCTATAATCGGATTGAAAAATTGCAAAATACACAAATTTAAAACTATAATCTAAGTCATTCATTATATCAATAAACTGTTCACTCTTTTGAGCTATTATTAAATTAATCTTATTTAAACATTCAATAATGCCTTCAGAATATGTTCTTTCCATTGAATCGCTTTTTTTCATTGCAAAACCACAATAACTATTAATAATTTCTGAATTTAAATGGCCATGTTCACCATTAATGTCCGAAATTAAATCGCTTTTAGCAGCTGACAGTGTTGAAACAAATTTTGCTTCTGATAGTACAATTTCTAACTTATCATTGTTTAATGCGCAGCCAATACAATCAATTCCTTTAAATTCTAATTTATCTCTATATATACCTTTAGAAGCGTAACAAGCAAGAATTTTTTTAGAACAAACAATTCGAGTATAAAAATCTAATAATAATTCTCCAAAAACTCCACTGGTATTTACATCTTTTCTATTTATGTCATTTTTCCATAAAATTTTTGATTTTTCTATTAAAAATTCTTCTTCGACTTTGTAATATTTTAACATACCATAACTATCTGCATAAAAGGGTAAATACATATTAAATGTTTTAGCAAAATAAGCTATTTCGTTATCATAGTCATATGTATAAAGTTTACAATAGTTTCTATTTGATAATTGAATTTCTTTATAAAATAATAATTTTTTATAATTCTCTGTATAATAATTTAATAATTCCCCATATGCATCCATATCCAAACTCCCAAATTTAATTTATATATTATATTTTATCACAAATAATTTATATTTAATAATTTTATCTCGAAGACAGTTATTTTACTACAAGAGCCTTTTTCACCTCCCGCATTTATGTGATTTGATATAACTAACACATCTTGATAATTTCCAAAGGCTGTTTTAGCTTTGTTAGCTCGTTCTGTCGGTGTTAATGTAACATCAGTATCTCTTGTCATAATAACAGGAATGCCTAATTCTTTAAAGCGGTCATACATATATTTAGATATTTTTAAAGTATAGTCTTTTTCAACTATCCCATTACCAATAGCTCCTGGGTCTTCTCCGCCATGTGCAGGAATAGGAAAAGTCCAAAAATATCATTATTTCTTAAAATTCAATGTTCCATTCTATTTCTATAT
>CANQIS010000106.1 GCA_947624115.1 uncultured Bacilli bacterium | reverse complement strand
AAATATAACGTTTACCGCAGGACCAGATGTATATTTTGAATTACCAATTGAATTAAATTCTATTGGTAAAATTAATATCAAAGCGCATATAAATACATTTATAACAATAAATATGTAATATAATAAATTATACTTATTTATATTTTTTTTCTCTGTATCATTTTCATTAAAAGTTGTTACAACGAATGTATATGTCATAAATAATGCTAACCATAATACTAAACATATTAAGAAAAGTTTTTGAACTATTGTTGCAATGCCTTCTATATCAACTGTTGGTACAATTAACAATTCCATAATCATTGATAAAATCGATGTGGCTAATAGTCTTTTAAATATCCTATTTTCTACTTTATTGATCTTATCTTTTCTAAAAAATATAATCGTTGTAATTATCGTATATAACAATGCTGATACTGTTAAAAAAATTGTTTCTTTCATCTTACTACCACGTCCTATCATAAGCAATTATATCATAAAAAAACCATAATTTATCATTATAGTTTTATATTTTTTACTTTCTTTTAGTTAATGAAATTCCTTTTTTCGATTTTGCAATATTATTTCCTAATTCTTCAAGTTTTCTAAAATCATGTTTCCCATTAGATGTATATGGAATTTCTTCAATTTGTTCAAAATATGATGGAATTTCATAATCAGGCAATTCCTCTTCGCAAACTTTTTTAATATCTTCATATACATCATTAAATTTAATATTTTTTTCTAATTCAATAAATGCCATAGGAACACTTACAAATTTTTCATCATCTACTCCTACAACTACACACTCTTTTACATAAGGTAAAGCTATAATAACTTCTTCGATAGTATCAGGAGATATTTTAAATGCATCTTTCTTTATTAATCTTCTATTTCTTCCTTTTGGAATTACATAACCATCTAAATCAATTATACATAAATCTCCAGATTTAACCCATTGTTTTCCATTTTCATCAGTTATTTTTATTTTTTGTGTTTCCTCTTCGTTATTTAAATATTCAACAAATAAATTATCCGAAGATATATATATTTCTCCTAGTTCTCCATCTTTAGCAAGTTCATTAGTTTCAGGATTAACTAACTTTACATCAACCCCTCGCATTGGAACTCCAATGCTACCTGGCTTATTCGCATACATTGGTGAAACAATTGTAGCACCTAAACATTCATTATTTCCATAACCATTAACTATTGGTTTATCGAATGCTTGCTGCATTTCAATTAATTCTTCTGCACTAATTTTATCTCCACCTGAAACAAATACTTTTGCCCTATCAATACCTGATAATACTCTACTCAATTCTTTTAATTTTTTCTTTAATTCTAATTTTGATTTTGAATCAGTGCATTTTTGTAAAGTATCAATATCATTTCTTAATTTTTTCAATTGTTCAAATATATATCTATAATGTAACGGTGCTGCTAATGATATATCAAATTTTCCTAAATCATTATAAACAGTATTTTCATCTACAAATGGAGTCATCTCGGCTTTCATTGTAAATACCATACTACTATATATTGAATTAGCAAGACCATATATTATAAATGGTGGAACAGCAACATACATTGTTGTTCCTTTGTAAAAAGGTAAATCTAAATATGCCATTTTTTGAATTTCAGAATTAAAATTTCTTTCAGTATGCACTATTTGTTTAGATTTTCCTGTGCTACCACTTGATTGCACAATAAGGGAAGGTCTATCTATTTTAAAATTAGCAGTGTTTAAATTTCTAGAATGTTTTCCCTCTTTAATAAAATCTGAAAATTTAACAAATTTACTATCGCTTGGAATAACTATTTTTTTTCCTTCTTTTTTGTCTTTTAAATCGGCAAGTATCTTAATAGCGGGATTAAGATATTCTTTTGGTGAACATACAATTACTCTTTCGACATTAATATCATCTGATATTTTTTCAACTAAAGGTAATAAATCTTCAAAAACGACAACCGCTTTACAATTACCATTATTAATATAATTTATCAAATCCTTTTCTTTAACTCTTAAATCTATCCATGACATTGTTGCACCAATTTTACTTAAAGATAGTAAGCATTGCTGAACTAAAGGCATACTTATAGTTAAAATAGCAACATTATCTCCTTCTTTAACATTCATAGCATTAAAGGCACAAGATAAATCTTCTGCTGATTCTAACAATTCTTTATATGTCATTGAATTTCCCATAAAACCTGTTGCTTCTAAATCTAAATCATTTTTCGATTCATCAGTTACTAATGAATATATTGTTTGCTCCGTGTTGAATTCCTTAATAGGTTTTTTTCTCCAATATTTACTCTCCATATAAATCCTCCATAATAAAATTATTTCCTTTTTTCTTTAGTGCTTATAATAACATAAAACATTTTTTTTGTAAAGGTATTTTCACGAATATTAATCTATCACTTATTTATTTAATTTAAAATTTATGTGATAATGAATATAACATTTTTTAGATACTTGCTACACAATTAAAACACTAATTTTTTCTATAATTTGAATTATATTTTTTCTTAATATCCCTTTTAAATTATTTTATTTATTTTTTTCAAATCTTATGTTACAATTCAATAAAAGGTGATATTTTATGGAATATAGAGATTTATATAATGCACAAAGAATTTTAACAGGTGAAAAAATTTTAAAAGACGACCCTATACCTAATGATAGATATATATTGATGGTTGTTATATTTATTCAAAATAGTAATAATGAATTTTTAATTCAGAAAAGAACTATCGATAAAGGTGGTAAATGGGCCACTACTGGTGGACATCCTAAAAGTGGTGAAACATCGTTAGAAGGAATAATTAATGAAACTAATGAAGAATTAGGTATTGAAATAAAAAATCCTATTTTATTTAAACATGCTAGTGGCAAAAATACTTTTTGTGACTTATATTATGTAAAACAAGATGTTGATTTTAATAATATTACGATTCAAAAAACAGAAGTTGAAGATGTTACATGGGCTACCACTAAAAAGATTGATGAATTAATGAAAAATGGGGAATTTAACAAAGGTCATTATATGATGTTTCAAGATTGTTTAAAATTTTTAAACAAATAAAGTATGAATTGTTATTCATACTCTCTATAAATTATATTCTCGATTTTATTTTTTAAGCCTTCGGTATTAATTTTTGTATCTTTTAACTTATTTATAGATGTACCCATTCGAATATTGATTTGCCATCATGTTTTTCATCTAAAGATTTATAATGTTTGTTATCACTATATCTATATTTTTGTTCATCAATAATAGTTATATAATAAAAACCTATTTCATGATAATATAATTTTAGAAATTTTATAAAACTTTCACAAATATATTTTAATTGTAATTCTTCTTTTAAAACTAATTCCTCTTGCAGTTATCTTTGGATTGCTGTTTTGTTATCTTCATGTATTTCAACATTCCACCTGGAAACATGTAAAAATCATGTCCAACTTGTTGTTGCAAAAAAAAATTATCCAAATCCTTATTAAAAATAATTGCTCCTACTCTAACTCAAAATCTTGTCCTTCTTCTTTTATAGTTATTATCATAGACACATCTCCTAATGTTTTATATAAATTTTATTTTACCATAGATACTCTATACAATAATTAAAGGACTCTGATTTAGTTCTTTAATTTTATATTTTTTAAAATGTATGTAATATATTAGTTTTAATTTTTTCTATAGCTTTTTCTAAACGATTCATATTATATTTAAATAGCCAATTAAAATTTTTATAGTCTTCAATTATATTATTATTCATCCAATCAGGATATTTAAATTCTAGTAAATTAATTAATTTATAACAATTTTCTTTTTATATAATGGTTCATTAATCCATAACATAGTATTTTCAACTCTAATTTCTGCA
>CANQIS010000105.1 GCA_947624115.1 uncultured Bacilli bacterium | reverse complement strand
TATGATATATTATAGATAGTTAGAAAGGAAAACTATTATATACTGATAAAAATATAAATTTACTATCTATTAATATATAAAAAGACTTGTTAAAGTACCAAAAATAGTATATAATTTAATTAGAAGTTAATTATGAGTAAATTCTATACATTATTAAATGATCATTTATTTAAAAAAATATTTACAGAAGAAAGATATTTAAAAATATTATTATTGAATTTATTTGATGTTAAAACAAATAATCTAAAATTATTAAATCCAGAATTAGTAATATCAAACAAAAATGAAAAAGTAGGAATTGTTGATTTATTATTAGAAATAGATAATGAATATGCAATTCTAGAACTACAAAATATTAATAAACATAATTTTGAAAATAGATTAATATATTATTCCTCAGGAATAATATATAATCACTGTCTAAAAAGAACAGAAGATTATAGTAAATTAAAAGCAATAAAAGTATATACGATCATGAATTATTCATTATTAAACAAAAAGATACATAATATAGTTAACTTGACTGTTAATGGTATAAAATTTACAAATAAACTACAATATAGAATCTTCGATTTAACAAAAGTAGATATAAGTAATAAGAAAAGTAAATATTATGAAATCGTAAATATGTTTAAAACAGATGATTTAAAAAAATTAAAACAAATAATAAGTAAAGAAGAATTAAAAGAAATATTAATAACAATGGAAAAATATAATCAAGAAGAAAGTGAGTGGAGAAAGATGGAAGATATTTATAATATGATGATGAATGAAAAAGAAGATTATAGTGCTGCTTATGAAGATGGTGTAACAACTGGATTTAATAAGGGAATTAGTCAAGGATTACGTTATGGAATTAGTCAAGGTGAAAAACAAAATAGTCAAAAAATAATCAAAAATATGCTAGCCGAGCATTTAGATATCAATTTAATTTCCAAGTGTACTAATTTATCAATAGAAGAAATAAAGGCTTTAAAATAACTTGAATTACTATGAATAAATAATTAATATCAACTAGAGTAATATCTCTAGTTTTTATCTTAGTTGCATTATAAAAAGTAATCTAAAATATTACACATTAAAAATCATTAATTAATAAACTTAATATAATTTATAGTTTATTTCAATAAAAAAATATAAGAATATTAATTGTAGTATTTAAAGAAAAATCTATATTTATATAAAAAATAGCTAACAAATTTATTAAAAATTTAACATTATTCTGAATTTTTAATCCAATGGAATAGTTGACTTTTATATATTATTCTGTATAATATACTTAAATCTTAAGAGGCGATTATATGAATGATAAAAAAATGATTTTACCAACTTATTCAAAAAATAAGAATATTATGAAATTATTGCAATATCAGATTGAATACGATGCTAATAAAATGAATGTCTTTTTAGAAGAAATAAAAAATACATATTCACAAGTTTATAATGATTATGGTCCAGTTTCAGAAATAAATAAATTGAAAGCATTTTCAATAATTGATTTAATTTTAGAAGAAGACCATCAAGCAAAAAAAGATTCTAGTAATTTAATCAATTACTCTTATATTAGATATCCATTAATGTATAAATTATTAAAAAATATACTAAATCAAAAATATTTAGATTTAACATTATTTATTAATTATTATGATGCTATAAACAAATCAAATTATTGTTTACTTACATATCAAAATTTATCTAAAATGATAACAAATAAAAATTTGGATGATTTAATTAATAATTTCGATATAACCAATTATCATAAAGTTAATTACTATACAGATAATGAAAAAAAACTTTCATTGGAAGATTACCAAAAAATACTTGATACATTTATTAGTATTTTAAACTTTAATTATATACCTCACAAAACAAAAGATAGTGAAGCTTATCAATTCGCCGATTTAAATTATATGAAATTGCAAGAACCGATTTTAAGTGCTTCTACATTATCGAAAAAATTACAACAAAAAAATATTGTTTAAATTATAATATTACAATTAATTTCAAAACATTTAATAGCTATACTATTGGATGACCAAAACAAATATATTTTAATATTTTTATTTATAGTAAAATATATTTATAAAATTTTTATATTCTATTGTCTAACTGTATTTATTTTAAGTAACAAATATATAAATTTTAAATCATAAAAAAATAAATTATCATCATAATAATAATGGTGATTTTTTATGTTAGTTAGATTAGGTTATGTCTCAATAAGTAAAACTTTAGAAGATAGTGTTAATTTTCATAATATAACTTATACCGAGTTTGCCAAAACAAATAATTATGATAAATTAGATTCCGTCATCAAAAATAATTTTAAAACACTAAAAGAAATAATAAAATACAATCAAAAAAACAACATTCATTTTTATCGTCTAACATCTAAACTAATACCACTAGCTACTCATGAAAATGTTTTACTAGAGATTGACAAATATCAATCCCTTTTTGATGAAATTGCTACAAATATAAATAATACACGTATAGATGTTCACCCTGATCAATTTACGGTCTTAAATAGTACTAATTCTGCCGTTTTGGCAAATACTTTTAAAATATTAAATTACCATTATCAAATCTTAATAGCTTTAAAAATAAAGAACCCAATTATTATTTTACATGTAGGTAGTAGCGTTTTTGGTAAAAAAAATTCGATTAGCCGTTTTATTAATAATTTTAAATTATTACCAGATTCTATAAAAAAATGTATTGCCTTAGAAAATGATGACAAAGTTTATAATATAAAAGATGTTTTATTAATATGTCAGACTTTAAAAATTCCTTTTGTTTTTGACTATCATCATTATAGATGTAATAACGACGGTGAAAATTATTTAGACTATCTACCAATTATTTTTAATACATGGAAAAATATAAGACCAAAAATACATTTCTCATCACCTAAAAATTACACTAAAAAAGATTTTCGAAGTCATAGTGACTATATCAATGTTGACGATTTTATTGAATTTATTGAAAATATTAAAAAATATAATGTCGATGTTGACATTATGCTCGAAGCAAAAGCTAAAGATTACGCTGTCTTTAGATTAATGAGACAAATAAAATATAAAACCCACTATAAAATTGTAGATGATACATCATTTATTGTTTAAATAATAAATGATTTTTTCATATTCTTTTAATTTTTCTTCATATTTCATTTTAGAAAATAGGGGAGAAGTAGATGGCAAATAAATAGTTTTTATTTTTGTTGTTTTCTCTAAATATTTTATATACAAATTAGTTGCTTTTTTTCCTGTTGTAAATATATATTTAATTTGACTATTTTGAATAATTTTATTAATATCATTTACCTCCACATTTTTAATTGTTTGATCAGCAGACCCTTCAATATCACAACTTTTAACGACGTCAAATAAAGCAATTCTATGTTTAAGCAAAAAATCTTTCTTATTAGAAATTTTTTCATGAAATAAATCACTTAAAATACGCCAAAACTGATTTTGTGGATGCATATAATAAAAATTATTTTCTCTTGATTTAACGCTAGGAAAAGATCCTAAAATTAATATTTTAGAATTATTATCATAAATTGGTTCTAGTGGATGTGTTAAATGTTCCATGCTTCAACCTTCTTTCTATTGTCAATGAAGCCTAATTATGGTAAAATAATTTAGCAATGAGGAAATAAAATGTATATAAATAAACAAATTAAACAAGCTTGTGAATTTTATAAATTACTATTAGAACAAGACGAACAAGAAACGTTAATATATAATTATAAACGTAATACGTTAGAAAATTATAATTTATTAGATGATAATGGCAAACAATATTTATTTAAAAAATTTAATCATTTTTTCATTAATGATATATCATTATATGACTATTTATTATCAGGACAACTAAATGGCTATAGTTATTCGGGTAGTTTATTTTCCATTTTAGCTTTTACTAAAAAAGATTTACTATGTCGTGGTGTTCTTGCTTTAGGAGAAAATCATGACTTTAACCATGGTTGGATGGAATTTAATCATAATGGTCATTTTTTTATTTTAGATACCACTTTTGTTGGTATATACCCTAAAGCTATTTATTATAAAATTTGGTCGCCTATTGATTTTATTAGTATTAGTAAAAGCGATTTCTT
>CANQIS010000104.1 GCA_947624115.1 uncultured Bacilli bacterium | reverse complement strand
AGTGATGATGAATATGTAGAATTATATACAGATTTATCCAAAAGAGAATTAGAATATAATACTTATATTGAAGAAGCCAAAATTGAGTTAAAAAATGAAGGAAAACAAGAAGAAAAATTAGAAATTGCTAAGAATTTATTAAAACAAAATATTGATATAAATATTATATCTAATGCTACTGGTTTAACAATTGATGAAATAAACAACTTAAAATAATTTAGTTTGATAAAATATTAAGATAGACGCATGAATAAAAAATGCGTTTATTTTAATTTAAATAAAATAAAAAAGGTATTGCAATTATTAAATAAATACGTTATAATTTAAATATCATAATAAAAGGGAGATGTTTAAATTATGATGAGAATTAATAACAAAAGAAGAGGATTTACGTTGATAGAACTATTAGCAGTAATTGTAATACTAGCCGTAATTGCTTTGATAGCTGTACCACAAATTTTAAATATTTTAAATAGAGCAAGATTAAGTGTAGCCGAAGATACTACAAGTGGTATTATAAAATCAGCAGAGAATTATGTAACAAGTTTTATGTTAAAAAATAATGGGGGCTTTCCAGATGGAACACTTACTTTTGAATGTACAACAGATGGTTGTATATTGCAAACAGAATTAAATGATTATAATAAAGAAAATTTAACTAAATTAGATTTTAAAGGAACAAAGCCAACAAGTGGAACCATAACAATAAGTAATAGTGGAAAAAATATAATTGCGAACAATTTAAATATAAATGGTTTTACTTGTATCAATGATGGAGAAAATTCAACTTGTGGTGATTATAAAGATAGAGTAGTATTAAGTGAAGATTTTGATAAAAAAGGAATAGTAGGTAGCTATGAAGGAGTATTAGCAATCGTATATTTAGATCCAACCGATTTATCAAAAAAATGTAATGCAAATAATATAGATAGTACAACTGGAATAAAAGAAGGCTGTATGAAATGGTATGCCTATAAAGATGAAGATGGAAAATATACTATGATAGCCGATCATAATATAACGACTCCAGTAGTATGGACATCAGAAAGTAACAATTACAATGGTCCAAAAGAAATATTAGAAGAATTACAAAAAGCAACTACAGTAACAGCAAAATGGGATAGTAAATTAGTAGCACCAACTCCCTATACAGCAAGTTGGACAGATAGTATTGGGGCACATGAATATACAATAAATTATGGAAATTATGGAAATAGAGCAAGATTAATAAGTGCTGAAGAAGTATTGGAAATAATAGGAAAACCTAAGCAGAATTTAAATAATGTAAAAAGAGAAGTTTTCGATACAAATTGTAGTGATTCAGGAAAATGTAGTATTGGTCAAAATAAATATGCCTGGCTATTTGATAATACAGAAAATTGTACAAATTATGGATGTAATGTAGATCAATCTGGAAATAGAGGATATTGGACATCTTCAGTTTATGCTGGAAACGATGATGGTGCATGGATAATATATGCTTGGGGCTATAATGGAACAGCAAATAGACAAAGTGATGGCTACTGTATTCGTCCAGTTATAACAGTAAAAAAATCTGATTTATTAAAATAATTAAATTGTGTAAAAAAATACACAGTTTTTAATTATGTGAAAATACCAAAAAATAAATAATAAAATTGACAATAATAAAAAAGTATTCTAGAATATAATTAATGGGTAGAATATTTAAACAATAATACAGGAATAATAAAACATTATTAATAATAAAATATAACAATCAGTTACAATCAAATTATTAATAAATATAGGAGTTGAAACAATGAAAGACGCTAAATTGTATAGATTTTCAAGACCAATTGTTAAGTTCCTAATGAATATAATTTTTAGACCAAAATATATTGGTATAGAAAATATTCCCAAAGATAGAAGAGTTGTTTTAGCCGGTACTCATACAAATAATTTAGATTGTATCTTATTAATGAATTCAACAAAACGAAGTGTCCATTTTTTAGCGAAAATTGAATTATGGAAAGGTCCCCAAAAAATTATCTTTAATAATATGGGCTTAATACCTGTTAATCGAAAAGAAAAAAATCATAACGCTTTAATTAAAGCCGAAGAATATTTAAATAATGATTGTGTTATTGGCATCTTCCCAGAAGGAACAATATCGAAAACAGGAGAGTTGCTTCCTTTTAAAATAGGAGCAGTAAAAATGGCTAGTGATACTAATAGTGAAATTGTACCGTTTGCAATTATTGGTAAATATAAGCCATTCAAAAAAGGGTTAACTATTATTTACGATAAACCTTATAAAGTAACTACCAATGATTTAACAAAAGAAAATGAAATTTTGAAAAATAAAGTTATTAATTTAATAAAGATAGGAGAAAATTATGGGAAAGATAAGTAATTTTTTCTTCAAATTATTCAAGAAGAAAGATGCTGATAAGCCATGGTTAGATTATTATTCAAGAGAAGAAAGAACAATCAAATTTACGAGTAAGTCTATTTATGATTATATGGTTGATGAAGTAGGTAATGATAAAGATTTTATTGCTTTAAACTATTTTGAAAATAGAATTAGTTACAATGATTTTTTTAATTCAATTAATATATGTGCGAAAGCATTACGTGAATTTGGTGTTAAAGAAAAAGACATAGTTACTATTTGTTTGCCAAATATGCCAGAAGCAATTTATGTTTTTTATGCTTGTAATAAAATAGGTGCAGTAGCAGATATAATTCATCCACTATCTAGCCCAGAACAAGTTAAATTTTATCTTAAAGAATCTAAATCTAGATACCTATTTTTAGTTGATTTCAATTACGATAAATTAAAAGATATTATTCCTCAAACATTAATTTATAAAACAATTTTAGTTTCACCACGTGAAAGTATGCCATTTGGACTAAGTTTAGGTTATGCCATAACAAGAGGTATTAAAACTAAAAAACCTAGTTTTTCTGATTCATCATACATGCGTTGGAAAGAATTTATTAACTATGGACTTGCCAGTAAAAAAGTATATCATGCCAGTCCCAAAAGTAGTGATTTAGCACTTATTTTACATAGTGGTGGAACAACCGGTACTCCAAAAGGCATAATGATCTCTAATTATAATTTTAATGCGATTGCCCAACAAAGTGCTGTCAATGTTATTGACGTTAGACCAAAAGACAAAATTGTTACTATTTTACCAATTTTTCATGGGTTTGGTCTTGGCATTTGCGTTCATGCACCACTTTGTCTTAAAGTTGAAATTATTTTAATGCCAGAATATGATGCCAATCGTTTTTACAAAATTTGGAAATACGACAAACCACATGTCATTTTAGGCGTTCCAACCCTTTGGGAAGGAATGATGACAAATAAAAAGTTTGATCATGTCGATATGTCACAATTAAAATATATAATAAGTGGGGGCGACCATCTAGCTATTCAAGCAGAAAATAAGGTTAATGATTTTTTACGTGAACACAATGCTAAAGTTAAAATTTTAAAAGGTTACGGTATGACCGAAAGTGTAGCCGCAACTGCATATACTTTTCCAGGTACTAACGAATTAGGAAGCATTGGTATTCCTATGGTTGGAAATACTTATAAAATTTGTGATCCTGATACAATGGAAGAATTACCATTTGGAAAAAATGGCGAAATTTGTGTTAACGGTCCAACCTTAATGATGGGATATTTAAACAATCAAGCCGAAACAGATAATGTTATTAAAATTCATAAAGATGGTAAACGTTGGTTACATACTGGAGATATTGGTTATATTACAAAAAATGGTATCATTTATTTTACTTCAAGATTAAAAAGAATGATAATTGTATCTGGTTTTAACGTTTATCCACAAATGATTGAAAAAGTTATTTTAACGCATAAAGATGTAAGTAAAGTGTGCGTTGTTGGTATACCACATACTTATAAAATGCATGTTCCAAAGGCTTTTATCGTTCTAAAAGATAAAGTTAAACCTACTAATAGCTTAAAAAAAGAAATCAAAGAATTATGTAAACGTGAATTAGCCGTTTATTCGGTACCAAAAGAAATCGAATTTAAAGATGAATTACCAAAAACACTATATAATAAAATAGATTATAAGGCATTAGAAAACGAGGAAATAAAAAAATATGAAAAAAAGAAAAAAGCTAAAGACGTGGGGTTACAAACTATTTAAACCAATTTTAAGTCCAATCTTTAAACTATATTATAAGCCAATTATTCTTAATAAAGATGTTATTCCTAAAGATGGTCCTATAATTATTTGTGGCAATCACATGCATGTATTCGATCAATGCCCCATTATCATTTCTACCAAAAGAATCATTCATTATATGGCCAAAAAAGAATACTTTGATAGCAAATTTAAGTTCTTTTTTCAAATAACAGGGTGTATTCCTGTTGATCGGAAAACAAAAGATAACAATGCTACTGAACTAGCCCTAGAAGTTTTAAAAAATAATGGTGCTATCGGTTTATTTCCTGAAGGTACTCGTAATAAAACAGAAGAGTTTTTATTACCATTCAAATTTGGTGCCGTATCCATGGCTAAAAAAACTAATGCAACTATTGTACCTTTTGGCATTTCTGGTGAATATAAAAAAGGTAAAAAATTAATAGTAAGATTTGGTCAACCATTTAAAGTAGAAGATATGTCATTAGAAGATGCTAATAATAAACTTTATCAAGAAAT
>CANQIS010000103.1 GCA_947624115.1 uncultured Bacilli bacterium | reverse complement strand
TAATTACCAAAATCAATTTTTACTATATAATACAAGCCTTAAATTAAATTTTTTATTTTTTTCGTGTTTTTAACCTGCATATATGCTAGGTTAAAAACATGAAAACAATTTAAAACATAAATTTATCCTATATTTGATAAAGGTTAATCTATGTTTTTTAATTTACTTGACTAGAATATAATATTTGTGTTGTATATAAGTATAAATGCAGAAATGCTTTGACAGTATCATACCAATATGGTATATAATACGACATGTGTCGATAGACATAGACAAATACTAGTCATTTGACTAGTGTTTATTTTTTTAATTTTAAAAAGACTTCGTGAGTCAGCATGAAACCAAAATTGAAAAATATTAAACTAAAAATTTAGAAATATTACAATAAATGTAATACTGTTTTTTATATACATTTATAACAAATTTTAAAAGAAATATAAAGAAGTTGATAAAAAATGGCTATTAGATTATTATTAGAAAAAAATTCCTAACAAATTAAAAAACCGTTGAAATTCAACGGTTAAATACTATATGGTGGAGCATAGGAGGATCGAACTCCTGACCTCCACGGTGCAAACGTGGCGCTCTCCCAGCTGAGCTAATGCCCCATATTAGATGGTCGGGAAAACAGGATTTGAACCTGCAACCCCTTGGTCCCAAACCAAGTGCACTACCAAATTGTGCTATTTCCCGAAATGGTGCGCCCGATAGGAGTCGAACCCATAGCCTTTTGATCCGTAGTCAAACGATCTATCCAATTGATCTACGAGCGCACTTATTTGTTATATTTAAATGGTGGCTCCAGGTGGAATTGAACCACCGACACCAAGATTTTCAGTCTTGTGCTCTGCCGACTGAGCTATAGAGCCAAAATTAATGGCGGTCCCGACGAGAATTGAACTCGCGATCTTCTGCGTGACAGGCAGACGTGATAACCGCTACACCACGGGACCACTTGGTTGCGGAAGCAGGATTTGAACCTACGGCCTTTGGGTTATGAGCCCAACGAGCTACCAGACTGCTCCATTCCGCGATATTATATTAAATGGCGGAGAAAGAGGGATTCGAACCCCCGCGCCGTCGCCGACCTCCTGGTTTTCAAGACCAGTCCCTTCAACCAGACTTGGGTATTTCTCCAAAAAAATATGGTGCCTAAGGCCGGACTTGAACCGGCACGGGATTTGACTCCCGCAGGATTTTAAGTCCTGTGCGTCTACCAATTTCGCCACTCAGGCACATAATCATTTGATTATCCATTTCTTTATAAATAAAGGCAACAATCAAATTGACTACTTAATTATATAATATATTTTTTGATTTTGCAACTGTTTTTTAAATTTTTTTTGCTTTTTTATAAAATATATTGATTTTTGACCATGTTTTTTTGCTAATATGCTATAATATTATACTAGAGGGTGTTGTTATGAAAAAATTTATATGTACTTTGTTTTTATCTGTTTCACTACTATTTTTATGTAGTGTCGAGTCAATTTATGCACAAGATTTAGATATTTATTCGCAATATGCTATTTTATACAATACAGATGATAATATTGTTTTATTTGAAAAAAATTCTGATGTAAAGACTTCAATTGCTAGTTTAACAAAAATAATGACTTGTATTGTTGCTATAGAAAATATTGATAATTTGGATGAAAAAGTCATTTTAACCAATCAAGTATTCACTGGTTTAGTAGAAGCTAATGCCTCAGTTGCAGGTTTTCGTTATGGTGATGAAGTTACATATCGTGATTTGTTAATGGGTGCCTTATTACCGTCAGGAGCAGATGCAACTAGAGCTTTAGCTATTAATATAGCTGGTAGTGAAGAAAATTATGTTAAATTAATGAATGATAAAGCAGTAGAATTGAATTTAGTAAATACACATTTTGATAATACAACAGGTTTAGAAAGTGCAACTCATTATTCGACAGTGCATGATATTGCTACTTTATTACAATATGCTTTAGAAAATGACACATTTAAAGAAATGTATATGACAAGAGAATATACTGCTTCTAATAATTTAAAATTTTCTAGTACTTTAAAGTCGATATCTAATAATTATACAATTGATGTTTCAAACATTTTGGGATCAAAGACTGGTTATACTGATGAGGCAGGTCTTTGTATGTCTAGTATTGCTAATTATAATAACGTTAATTACTTATTAGTAACAGCTGGAGCTGATTATCGTGGTAATACACCTAGACAGTTATTAGATGCTTTGAATATTTATAAATATTTCAGTGAAACTTTTAGTTACAAAAATATTATTAATGAAAATGATATTATTAGTTCTATTGATGTTGATTATTCTAAAATAAAAAAATATGATATTAAAGCTTCAAAGACCATTACGAAATTTTTAGATAATTCGTTTGATACTAGTCAAATAAAATATGATTATGTAGGTTTAAATTCTTTATCATATAAAAACAAAATTAATGATAAAATAGGTGTAATTAATATTATATATAATAATGAGATTATTGATAGTTTAGATGTATATTTAACTGATATAATTGATTTTGATCTTTTTAGTTTCTTATTACAAACTAATTTGATATATATAATAGTACTATGTTTGATATTGATAATATTATTATTCACTACTATTTTAATACGAAAAAATAAAAATAGTTGAGATTTTTATGTCTCAGCTATTTTTATTTCTAAATATTTTTCTTTCCATTTTTCAACTTCTTTATAGCTATATTTTTTAGGAATTTTTTTACAATGTCTACTAATCATTTTACCTCTTAATAAAGTATCTGCTAATTTGATCATGAGTTTTGGATTTGAAATACCATTTTTACCATGTTCTATTATTTCTTTAGGTTTTATCTCTAATTTTTTTTCATTAGTAATTTCAACCAGCATATCATCGTTAATAACATCATTTTCAAAAATAAAGTTTATTTCTTCACTATCAAAATTAGAAAATAAACATTTTAAAATGTCTTTGAAGGCTAAATCATAGCCTATTTTTTTATAAAAATTTGCTTGATATTCCCATAAATCTTCAATGTTATAATTAGTATCTTCTTTTTTTAATAAAACATCTGTTAAAATTTTAGCAGCCTTGGCACAAATAGCTAAACCAGAACCGATTAATGGAATAGTCATAAAGGCACTATCGCCTATAGCGGCATATCCGTTATAAACCATTTGGGAAATTGGTCTTCTAATTGGAATTTTTACGAATTGACCACCTCTTATTTTGTTTAAACTAAACTCATTGTTTTCTTTTAACCATAATAGTTCATCATTAACAATTTTCTCATTAATAGGGTAAAATCTGCCAATTAAAATATCAACATAATCATTGTCATTGGCAATCCAAGAAATACCTTTTTCATTTCTTGGCATTAAATAAACTTTATATTTATCCTTGGGAATAATTTTTTTGTCTTTGCTATAGAAAGCACGGTAGACATAAAATTGATCGTTATTATCAATTTGGACTTCTACCCCAAAATCTTTGTTTAAACTATTTCTGATTGGACTGTTTATACCACATGCATCAATAATCAAATCACCATAATATTTATTATTGCTTGTTTCTATACCAACTACTCTGTTGAAACTAATAATGGATTTTATTATTTTTTCATTATAGACAAATTTTACACCTGATTTTTTGGCAAATCCAATTAGTATATCATAAATTTGTTTACGTTCCATTTTAATATCTCTTTCTTTTGAAGGGACATTAGCTCTTTTTTTACATTTTAAATTTGGAGTATAAAATGTCATATTATCAGTATATTTTAATTTAAGTTGATTTGAAATTGGTACTTTAGCATCAATAAATGCATTTATATCAAATATATCTGTCCAATCATAACCTAATTTTTTTCTATTTTTTTGTTCGATTACTGTTACATCAAAACCTTTTTTAGCTAAATTAGCTGCAACAATTAATCCACCATGACCGGCTCCAGCTACAAGAATTTTTTTCATAGTATCTCCTTAAAATAAAAACTTTTACAAATGTAAAAGTTTAACTTCTTAATGGTGTCCCGTGGCGAACTCGAATCGCCGACCCTTTGATTAAAAGTCAAATGCTCTACCTGCTGAGCTAACGGGACATAAATTAAAGATGGCTGCCTCGGCTAGATTCGAACTAGCGCAATGCCACAGTCAAAGTGTGGTGCCTTACCGCTTGGCTACGAGGCAATAACCCAAACAGATGGTGGAGGGAGATGGATTTGAACCATCGAACCCGAAGGAACAGATTTACAGTCTGCCGCGTTTGACCACTTCGCTACCCCTCCATAAATAATGCAATAAGATATTTGACAATTTGTAAAATCTTTTTAGATTTGTCTCACGCCAAACTATATGTTCTGTTTTTCTTCATTATGTAACTTTTATATTGTAATAAAACAGTTCCATAAATTTCAGTTACTTGGTAAGTATAACATAAAAAATTTAAAAAAGCAACACCTAAATTATATTTTCTTATACTTCCAATTTATTGATAAAAAAATTTATGTTCTTAAAGGATTAAAAAATTATTTACAACGATATTATACCAGATAATATCTATATTATTGTATGTTTTTTTTCTATTTTTAATACAAATTAAAATGATAGAGTTTCTATCACTTTAATTTATAAATAATTCCTTGTTTTGTAGTCGCTACCTCATCATAA
>CANQIS010000102.1 GCA_947624115.1 uncultured Bacilli bacterium | reverse complement strand
TTTGCTTACCTATTTAAATGGTGGAAATACACATATTTCAGATATCTTATCTTTCAACTAGCACAACGCGTTATATTCGAATTCTTGGTCGGAGCTGAATTATTAGAATTCTTACCTGTTAGTCCATGAACTAGCAGGTCTTCAATATCTTTTTTTAATTTCTTTAGACAAATGCTTGATTTGTGGCAGAGAATAATTGCTTATATTAGTAATTTGTTAACAAGTAATTTTTATTTTTCTTCAAAATAAATCACATTCTTTTGGTTACATATTTATACATTAAAGGTATCCTTTAAAAAGGATTAACATTATCAGAGAATTCATTGAGATTTTTGAATGTTTATAGTATAATTTTTTAATAAAATTCCTGCAGGAACAAAAAAGGTAATGTAATTATTTCAAAGGTGGATTATAAATGAAATTATTTAAAATACAAAAAGTAATATCAATTATATGTAGCGGATTAGGATTTGTTTTTTCATTACTTGGACTAATATATGGTTTACAAAGTATTGGCACAGCTGGTTGGGGAGGAATAGGAGTTATCTTTATATTACCTTCTATTATTGCTTGCCTTAACATTATGTTAGATTTTTTTGTAACAATTGGTAAAATTAAAAAAGGATTGATATATTCTTGTATAAGTACTTTAATAAAGATGGTTATTATAATAGTAGCAATTTCAAATACTATTCATGAATACAAATATGAACTACAATATGGTACATCAAATTTAAACTTTGATTTGATTTTAATTGTTGCACTCATAGTAATTACAATTCCATCTATTTTAAATGCAATAAGACTAATTTTTTTAAGAAAAGATAATAAATAATATAGGAAGATAAAATTTTTATGGCATATTCAAATATTCATCTTCTAACAAAAGAAAAACGCACACTTTAAATTGAAGAGTGTGTATTTTAACTTTAATGTAACGATTAAGTTACAAGTTATGAACTAAATCTCTATAAAACATATATATAAATTATACTTAAAATACAATGGGAGTATGGAAAAAGGATTTCATTTATTATATAATTTATACATAAAAACTTTAATATGTAAATGATTTAAGAACTTTAATGAGTAACGAATTACGCAAGCAGAAATGATATCATTTCTAATTTTAATTCTAAAAGATATAAATAAAGGAAGTGACAGAAATGATTAAAACAATTGGAAAAGTAATTGAAGTATATATTCCAGAACAATATAAAAACGGTGGATTATTAGATGTTATGGATAGAACTAATATTGGCTTTAAGGTGATGACTGAGGACGATATAAAAGACATAGTATTAGAGTCAAATGAACTTAATTCCAAAATAATGAAAAATGATATAGTTTTAATCATAGAGCAAGATATATCAGGTAAACATTTTATCGATATTGTAGCTTATGAAGGTGATAGTTATGAATAACAACGAATTTCAAACAATTGGTTTATATGAGCATAATGCTTATAGTTATAAAAAAGTAAAATCTGCATTTGAAACTGGCAAAGATGTAGTTGGTATTGTTCATGCAACAGGGACAGGTAAATCTTATAATGCACTTCAACTTGCTTATGATAATCAGGATAAAAAGGTTGTTTATGTAGTGCCATCAAACGGAATTATTGAGCATATAAAAAAAATAATAGAAGATAATCCAAATTTAGATTTAAAAAGAGATTTTCCAAGTTTAGAGCTTAGAACATATCAAAGTTTTATTTCACTAGATAAAAAAGCAATAGCAAGTATTGATTGTGATTTATTAATACTTGACGAATTTCACCATATTGGAGCACCTATTTGGGGAGCAAGAATCAATACAATGATTGAAACGCATCCTGCTATGAAAATATTTGGAATGACTGCTTATACTGTGAGAGATAGAGGTACATCGTATGAAAGAGATATGGTTAGTCCTGATACTGATGAATTGTTTTCTGGAAAAGTAGAAAGCAGATATGATTTATGCGATGCAATGATAGATGGAATATTACCTAAACCTGTTTATAAAAGTGCTTATACTAATTTAATTGATTTTGAAAGCCAGTTAGAAGAAAAAGTTCAAAAATTAGGTGTTGATACTAAAGAGTATCAAGAATATATGGCAATATTAAATGATGCTAAAAAAAGAATCCATGAAGCACCAAGTATTCCTGATATTTTAAGAAAAAGTGTCAAACCAAATGGAAAATATATTTATTTCTGTCCGCCTTGTTCTGAAGAAGGGGCTAATGACATTGAAACAATCAAAAAACAAGCAATTGAATGGTTCAAACAATTTGTTCCTGAAGAAGATATAATCATTTATACATCTACTAGTGATATGGGCGAAGATGGTAAAAAGAATAGAGATGCTTTTTATAGAGATGTTAATTTAGATGGTGAACAAGTTAATAATAAACTAAGAGTAATGTTTGCTATAAATCAATATAATGAAGGAATCCATGTACCAAATATTGATGGCGTAATCATGGGAAGAGGAACTGCATCTGATATAGTTTATTTTGAACAATTAGGTCGAGCTTTATCAGTTCGTGGTGATACGAAAAGTCAGTTTGACAAATTAGAACAATATTCAATTGAACAATTGATATCTATGTGTAAGGAAAAAGATATACCAATTAAAGAAAATCTGAGTAAAGAAGATTTGATTGAAAAAATAATTGCACCAGTAGTGATTGATTTAACAAATAATTATGATTTTATAAAAGAACTCGAAAATAATTTAAAAGATAGAATAAAAGATATTAAAAATAATGATTTAGGAAATCATCATGAAATGAAAATTAAAGATGTTTCATTTGATATTGAAATGGAAAATCAAGATTTATTCGAAATGTTAAGATATGTTATGGATAGAATTACAATGACATGGGATGATTATTATGAGTTGGCGAAAGAGTATTACAACCATCATGGTAATTTAGAAATACCATTAAGATTTAAAACTGTTAATGGTTTTAATGAAAATGAAAATGGTGTTAAACTAGGTAGATGGATTCAGAGGCAAAGACAAGCATATACTAGAGAGGACACAAATACATTATTATCTAGCGAACAAATAGAAAAATTAAACCAAATTGAAATGATTTTTGATGTTTATGCATCTCAATGGATGAAAATGTATAATTTAGCAAAGGCATATTATGAACATTATGGAAATTTGAATATTTCAGCAAAATTTAAGACAAGTAATGGCTACGATAAAGATGAAAATGGTATTAAACTAGGTAGATGGATTCAAAGACAAAGACAAATTTTTAGAGGGAATACATCAGGTCAACTTGATGAAAGCAAAATAAATTTATTAAAACAAATAGGAATGAATTTTGAAGATGTCCACATGACTCAATGGATGAATATGTATGAATCAGCCAAAGCATATTATGAACAACATGGAAATTTAAATGTATCAAGTAATTATATAGATGAAAAAGGTGTTAAACTAGGCAGTTGGATTCAGAGACAAAGACAGACTTTTCAAGGAAAGATACCAGGCGCAATTGATGAAAACAAAGTAAATTTATTAAAACAAATAGGAATGAATTTTGAAGATGTCCACATGACTCAATGGATGAAAATGTATGAATCAGCTAAAGCATATTATGAACAACATGGAGATTTAAATGTATCAAGGAATTATATAGATGAAAAAGGCAGAAAATTAGGTAGATGGATTCAGACACAAAGACAGACTTTTAAAGAAAATGTATCAGGTCAACTTGATGAAAACAAAATAAATTTATTAAAACAAATAGGAATGAATTTTGAAGATATCAACATGACTCAATGGATGAATATGTATGAATCAGCCAAAGCATATTATAAACAACATGGAAATTTAAATGTATCAAGTAATTATATAGATGAAAAAGGTGTTAAACTAGGCAGTTGGATTCAAAGACAAAGACAAGCTTTTAAAGGAAAAGTTACTACTAGTAAAACTAATGAAGAAAAAATAAAGTTGTTAGATGAAATAGGAATGAAATGGTTTGGGGATAAATTCAATAAAAAATTGATGAAAGAACAAATTACTTCTGAAAACTTAAAAAGAAAAAAGGCAGAAATACAAAATAGATTTTATTCTACATTAAATAGTCATGATGGTAATACTTTAGTATCAAGTGAAGAACTAAATCAAGAATTTTTAGAGAAATTAGATACAGGCAAGAAAAGTAGAGGGTAAGATTAAAAACTACAACATAGCGAATTAAATAAATTTTTTAGATGTGATATAGGTAATATGGAAAGAAAAACGCACACTTCAATTTGAAGTGTGCGAGTTTTAACCTCAATGGAGCGATTGTGGAAGATATCTACAACTTTCACTCATAACGATTTGATATATAAAATACCAATCTCTAATAAGAGTATATCATTAAATTTAATTTTTATCTATATTTTAAAACTAAATTGTTAAATAACTTGTGCAACAAATTGATTATTTTTTTGCGAGTCATAAAACTCATAACCATCAGCTGTTACTTCGAAAATTTCTCCTTTATATCCAATATCTTGTATTAAATTATTATATACTAATTTTTCAAACGATTTTTTCCAATATGCTTTTTCTTTAGGTGTAAATTCTTCTAAATTTAATTTAAAATGTCCACTGCTAGTTTCAAATGTTTCGCCACTTAATGTTTTTAAATGAAATAGTTGATTATTTTTTTCATCTTCAATCATTGCTTTTAATATTGTAAAAGCTCTATCATCTATATCTAAACCATTGTCGTTTATAATTTTTGCCACTTTTACTTTTTCGGTAGTTTTATTAAAATTAACGCGTTGTGCTAGTTAAATTGGAAACATAGAAAAATCATTCATAATATGGTACTCTATAGTTAGAAAGAAT
>CANQIS010000101.1 GCA_947624115.1 uncultured Bacilli bacterium | reverse complement strand
CTAGAGTTATGCTTATTAAAGGTTTACTTAATCCCATTAAAGCATAATTAAAAGAAGGTCTTTTGACCCTCTTCAACCGTTCATTTTATCATTAGTTTTGGACGTTACCAACACTACTTGACAAAGAACCTCTTTTGTTATACATACTCGAACTTTTTAGTCCGAGTTTCATATCAATCTGGTGCCGAATGACAGAGAGGAATTTTATTAATTTTTCATAACCGTTATATTTTAATATCAAATGCCGTTATTCCTTATATTTTAATGTAAAAGTGTCAATATTTTAATATTAAATTGTCAATGTAAATTTTAATATTTTGAATTAGTATTGACATAAAATAAGACCAAAACAAGACCAAAAATATAGGTTCTAATAAAATTAAAAAGTCAACTAAAAAGAACTAGATCATTAATTTGATTCTAGTTCTTTTTATTATTCAATAACAATTTGAAATTTAGTAGCAACCACACCAAATTCGCCTGCATAACCATCTTGCCCATTGCTTGTTTCATTATCATGTTGCCAATCATAATCATTAATTTTGTATTTTGCTCTCTTAAATGGTCTTATATCATCTGGAGTATAATAATATACTTCAACGCAATCTATTTCAGTACCATCTCCAGCAAAACCATTTTCAAAATCATTTATGCCAAATTTAGTCACAAATGGCAACCAGTAGCCTTTTTTAGAGTGTACCCTATATTTTATACTACCTTTATCAACTTTGATTGCTATTGCTGTTATAGGACTATTTTCAAAGCCGGCATAATTTTCTAAATTTTTAACAGTAGGTAGCCAACCATGTTTTACAGTTTTAACGCAATATTCAACATTTACTTCATTAGGTTGTACTGGTCTAGGTATCCCAAAATAATCATAAAATGAACTGATATTTACTGCACCGTTTGTTTCATCAAAAAATGATTTCCAATTTCTTGTATCAACATGAGTATAATTTCCACCATATCCTATGCCTAGAATACCTAAATTTTCACATACGATACATACATCTTTTGAACTAATAACTTCGTTATTTTGGTTATAACACATAATATCTACTGCTTGTCCTTTTGAGTGATAACCAGCAAAACCTCCTAAACGTATATCAAATTGTTCATCACGGTATCCACTTGTAATTATAATAGATGAACAGTTTAGTATTTCGAATATTTTTTCTAATAAACTTGGCATATTTTCATCTATTAAAATATCATCAGTAGTTAATATACCTTGTATATCATCAAAGCTTCTAAATTCTCCAATTTGAAAATGTGGCGTTAAAAATATATCTTTGTCTTTATTATAAGAATATTTTTTAATCATTATTTATCCTCTTCTTTCTTTGTAAAATAATAAGTAAATACTGATGTAATTAAATTAGTAACTAAAATTAGTACATTGTCGGTCAAGTTTGATCCTAGTAAATCAGCAACAACGATTATAGTTAATATTATAATCATTGCAATTGTCACAAAACTTTTTAAATCATTTAATGCATTTTTCAACTTATATCACCTCTCTATTTCATTAATTTATTCCATTTATCATGAATATAACTATTTCCTTTTAAATCATTTTTATAATGATCATATATTTCATATGCCCTTTTGCTTTGTATATCATCTTTTTTAACACCATTTTCTTTATCAGTTAAAAAATCTACTAAATAATTTCTACATTGATTTATGTCTAATTCATCTATTTTTTTGTTAATCGGTTCTAGCGTTTTACTTATTGATTTATCTATTTCATTTTTTAGATATTTTATAGATGTTATTAATGCTACTATAAATGCTAATAAAGTTGCTATTTGTCCTAAAGTTATATTTTCCATTTCATCACTTCCTATTTCCAACGACCTATTGCAATGTAATCATAATTACATGAACCTGATGTACCTGCAGTTGAATTATTCCATAAATTAATTGTCATTCCTGATGATGTCTTACTAGTAACAGAAGCTGATATAAATGACCAATATGAATTGTTTGTTGATTGTGTTAAATTAACTGTATATGAATTATTTACAAAATTGACTGGAAAAGATACTTTTATTGTTTTACCAGAATTATAATTTATTCCATCCGATGTAACATTCCCATTACATATTAAAGTTCCATCAATAAATTTAATATAATTATTTGAAGATTCTGCAATGGCACCATATTTTCCAAGTTGAATATTTTTATTACCGTCTTTAATAGATATACTACTTGCAATTAAATTATCAGTTGTTATATTTGATGACGATATGACTGTTATCAATAAATTTTTAATAATTGATTGATCCTCAGTATCTACATTTAATTTTCCGTTTAAAACAATTCTATCTTCAAAAATATCTATCAATCCTATACCTTTAGTTACTTGGCGAATTCCAGTAGATACTGTATCTAATTTATCAGAAATAGTTAATTCTATATCATAATCACTATTATTATCAAAATTACTTCCTAAATTGGCATTATAAGTAAACGTGTTGCCGGATATTGTTGGAGTTATTGTTGTATAGTTTCCCCACGTTGCAGAATTAGATTTTTTATATCTCCATTTCATCGTTAAAGTATTTGTTGTTTTCCCAAAAGAACCGGCAAAATAATTACCCTTTAAATTGGCACGAATTATGGTTGAAGTTGACTCAGTTCTATTTATATCTATGCTTGTAAATGCTAATCTTATATAATTAATATAGTTAGATGATATATCATAATTTGTAGTTGTTGACCAACCTCTTGAATCTGTTGCACTAACACTATATTTAGGGCTTTCTATTGTATTAAATGTTGTTTCTTTATTTGTTGATTGTAGCGAACCCAGTTTTGTTAGATAAGATGAAATTGTGGCTTTTTTCTTTGCAGTAGCACTTATTGTTACTTTAGGTTTACTATAATATTGAACAATTTTAGAACTACTTCCAGTCAAGTCAATTGTTGCTGTATTTGTATCTACAATAGTTGCAGATACAGTTGGTTTATCTTCAACAACATACGCTGTAAATTCAGATGTTGATGTTCCTATTAAAGTATCACCACTATAAGTTTGACAAGTAATTGTGCCTTTTCCATTTTTTGCATTTGGAATTTGTGAATGAAATGTATCAGCATTTGGTGTCCAACCTACCGATGTTAACGTTGTTTTTGTTACTATAGTACCAGTTGCAGTTCCAAATTTATAAGATAATGTATGTGTAAAACTATTACTTGCACGTTCAATATTTATAACAACTGAATCACCTATATTAAACCCAGGACAAGTTACTTTTGATGTTCTAGGAATAGTTGTCAATGCTAATGTTCCAGAGGCAGACGTCCAATTAGGTGTAAAATCACTTGTATTTAATTGACTTGTAACTGTTATTGATTGTGTTCCATCGGCTTTATGATTAACATTAAAAGTTTCACTTTGAACTAATAACCAAGAATATACATTAACGTAAGTTGGATAATTAAATGTTTTGCTAACTGTCTTATTTATTATAGTTGCACTAGAACTATCTTTAACTGTTATATTGCAACTTGCTGTACCACCAAAATATGAATTAGAATTTGTTCTTGTTAAATAAGTATTAACTGTAATTACACTTTGATTAGTGGTTATATAATCATCATTAGTGTTTTCAATAATTTCTTGTTTCCATGCCCATTCACTAGAAGCCGTAGAACCTGTAAAAGTTTTTGTTTGTCTTGTTACTTGCATTTTTAATCACTCTCCAAATCTGTTAAATTCTCTATCAATTCATCTAATACGTGTATGGTTGTACATTTTTCACCATTTTTAATATTCTTTACAAATTTTAAATAACCAATTTGTGCTGTGCCTGTAACAATCAATTTATCTATACCTGAACCTTTATCAGTAAAAATCGCTGATAATGTTGAGTAATTGAATATTTTTACACCTTTATTATCATAAGTTGAATTTATTGGATCATCAGATTTTGCAATTCGTAATCTATCAGTATTAAAATTGTATGACATTTCCGATATAGTTCCATTTATTGTTGAAAAATTAATATTAAACTCAGTTAGTCTTTGTTGAACTTCACTTATTTGTTGTTGAACTAAATTTAATTGATCAACATTCGTTTGAATTTGAGCCTGTGTTTGCTCAGCAGTCATATAATTATTATTTAATGTTGCTGATAATGTAGATGTTGTTTCATCAACAGTTTGTATTCTTTCATTTAATTTTGTTTCAGTAGACAACAATTGATTTCTTGTATCATCAATAGCACTATCAGTATCTTCTGGAGCAGGCGTCCAGTCAGTTGCTTTGTTGCCTATTTCAACTTTAATCTTTTTTACAATTATTGTTCCTTGAACATTATCTAATCTTATAAAGACTTCCTTTGCAGCAAATGAAGATAGAAGTGTCATTGTTTTAATAATAGTATGTGTTCCTAATTCTAAGTTAGTTTTACTTGTTAATGCCGCATAAGTTGGACTACCACTTTGTAATATGATTGTACCTGATATTGTTGATGAAGTAACTTCATAAGTAATTTGTGATGTTACTTGTTTTCCTACTAAATCTTCTGGTATTGAAAAATTACCTATTTTTTTTGTTTGATTTGTTCCACCATTTCCAGTAATTGTAATTTCATTACTAGTACCTAATACATAATTTCTACCACCAATTTCAATATTATTAACTGCATTAGTTATATTTTGATTTAATTCAGTTTTAGTAGAACTTACTTCACTTCTAATATTTTCAGCAGTTTGTGTTATTTTGCTATCTAAATCGCTTATTGTTGAATTAAAATTGTCAGTAGATACTTTCTTATTTACTTCACTTGTTATACTATCAGCAGTTAGTTTTAATTCGGTTTTTGTAGCATATTGAGCATT
>CANQIS010000100.1 GCA_947624115.1 uncultured Bacilli bacterium | reverse complement strand
AAAAAATGGAGAGAATTAAATCCAGAGTTAGCTAAAAATTCAAATGTAAGAGATTATGCATCAATAAATGAATTAACTGTTTTATCTAATTTGGAATCACATAATGCTGAGTTAATTAAAGAAGGAAAATCAAAAGAAGAGAGATTTGAAATATTAAGTGATATATGTAAATATCAATTGGATATTCTAAATAATGCAGAAAAAATTAAATTATTAAATGAAAAAGGTAGTGATTAAAATGTCAAATGAAGAAAAAAGTTTCCAAAAAACGAGTATTAATTGGTATCCAGGCCATATGGCAAAAACTAAGCGTTTAATACTTGAAAATATAAATTTAATTGATATTGTGTATGAGGTAGTAGATGCCCGAATTCCTTATTCGTCAATCGTTCAAGAAGTTGATAATTTAATTAAAAATAAACCAAGAATAATTATTATGACAAAAAGTGACTTATGCGATAAAATTGAAACTAACAAGTGGATAAAAAAATATGAAGAACAAGGGAAAAAAGTTATATTAATGGATATAGAACATAAATTTGAAATAAAAAAAATAATAAATACAACTAATGAAATTATGTCATCGACAAATGAAAAACGCTTAAATAAAGGGTTACTAAAAAGAAAAACACGTGTTTTAATTTTAGGTATTCCAAATGTTGGTAAGTCAACCCTAATAAATCGTTTGGTTGGTCGCAAAGCCGTAAATGTTGGAAATACACCAGGTATAACTAAAAATCTAAATTGGATTAGAATTAATGACGAATTAGAATTATTAGATACACCAGGCATTTTATGGCCAAAATTAGAGCAAACTAAAGTAGCCTATAATTTAGCAAGTCTAACAGCTATAAAAGAAGAAATTTTACCACTTTTTCAAGTAGTAGAATATATTTTAAAAACATTATATAAATATTATCCACAAATATTAAAAGAACGTTATGGATTAGAACAAATTGATAATGAAGATATAACTAACACTTTAGATATAATTGGTAAAAGACGAGGTTGTTTAATTAAAGGTGGAGAAATCGATTACGAAAAAGTATATGTAGTTATTTTAAACGATATAAAAAGTGGTAATATAAAAGGAATAACATTTGATCGATATGATGAATACCAAAGATAAAAATGTTTTACAATTAGCCTATATAGGTGATGCCATTTACGAAGTATATATTCGCAAATTTTTAATTGATCAAGGTATTATCAAAGTAAATAATTTGCAAAAAATGGCTATTAAATATGTTAGTGCTAAAGCCCAAGCAAAATTTATTACTACTTTAATTAAAGAAAACTTCTTTAATGAAATAGAATTAGAAATTATTTATCGTGCTCGTAATCATAAATCTCGTATTCCTAAAAATACAGATATTATTACCTACAAATACGCTACTAGCTTAGAAGCCGTCATTGGTTATTTATATTTAGAAAATAATTTTCCAAGGCTTAACGAACTAATGGAGAAAATAATAAATGTTCAAGAAAATTAGTATTTTATTTATTATAATTATCAGTGTAATTTCTATAAGCTTTTTATACAAACCAAAAGTTTACTCAGCCAGTGATTTTAATATTGTGACTGTTACTTCAACAAATGATTATGATAAAGATGGCATCGATGATTATACCGATATTATGCTAGGTGCTAGAATAGATGCCATAAATAAGCCTAAATATAAAAGTGTTTATTATGCTGGTGGTTATCCTCCAGATAGTGAAGGAGTTTGTACTGATGTTATTTGGCGAGCCTTTAAAAACGCTGGTTATAATTTAAAAGATATGATTGATTTAGATATTAAAAATAATCCGAATGACTATCCGGGATTAGATAAAATACCTGATCCCAATATCGATTTTAGGCGTGTTAGAAATCTAAAAGTATTTTTTGATAAATATGCTACCAAATTGACATTAGATTTAAACAAAATTGACCAATGGCAACCAGGTGATATTGTTATTTTTGGTGCATCTTATACCCATATAGGAATTATTTCTGACAAAAGAAATAAAAAAGGAATTCCTTATTTAATCCACAATGCCGGCCAATCTCATCGTGAAGAAGATGCATTACTAAAATGGGATAAAAAAAGTGGTATTGTTGGACACTATAGATATGAAGGAGAATAAATATGTATGTATTTGGAAAAAATGTTGCAAATGAAATTTTAAAAAAAGATGGAAAAGTTCAAAAAGCGTATATCTGTAAAGATTTTAATGACAGAAATTTAATTTCTGCCTTACAGAAATCGAAAATCTGCATAAAATATTGTACAAAAATTGAATTAGATAAACTTGCAAACGGAAATCATCAGGGTATAATTTTAAGTGTCCCTGATTATGAATATTGTGATTTATCAGAAATGATCCAAAAAGATGATTCGCTCATAATCATTTTAGATCATTTAGAAGATCCACATAATTTAGGTGCAATAGTAAGAACCTGTGAAGCAGCTGGTGTTGATGGCATCATAATTCCAAAAGACCGTTCTGTAAGTGTTAATTCAACCGTTATGAAAGTTAGTTCAGGTGCATTAGAAAATGTCAAAATTGCATCTGTTACTAATTTAACTAATACTATAAAATATTTAAAAGATCGAGGCTTTTGGATTATTGGAACTGATATGGAAGGAACAAATTATACTGATATCGATTATCGTGGCAAAACCGCTATAATAATTGGTAACGAAGGCAAAGGAATGAGTCAATTAGTTAAAAAGTCATGTGATTTTATAGCTAGTATTCCTATGCGAGGTAAAATAAATAGTTTAAATGCATCGGTAGCAACAGGTATTATTATTTATGAAGCAATAAAAACAAGAAAGTAGGATTTAAAATGAATTACTGTGATTACCGTGATTACAATGATTATGAATTATTATCATATATAGAAGAAAACAACGAAGAAGCAAACAATATTATTTTCAAAAAATATGAGCCACTAATATTTATCGTAGCAGAAAAAATATATAAACATTGTAACAATAATGGCTTAGAATTGAATGATTTAATTCAAGAAGGTAGATTTGGTCTTAATGTTGCTCTTGACAATTATAATTCAAGCAAAAATACAACATTTTATACCTATGCACTTTCATGTATTAAAAATAGTATTATGTCAATGTCTGCTAGTTCTAGGCTACAAAAAAACAAAATATTAAACGAGTCAATTTCAATTGGATTTACAGAAGACGAACAGTGTAAAATAAAAGATTATATTTATAATAATAATAGTAGCTCCAATCCTGAGCAACAAATTATAGAACATGAATTAGAGCAGGAACTAACTAATAAAATTGGCAAGGTCTTAACAAAATTAGAAAAAAAAGTATTTGATTTAAGAATATCTGGTTTTTCTTATCAAGAAATTTCTAGAATATTAAATAAAGACAAAAAGTCAATTGATAATGCTATGCAAAGAATTCGAATTAAGGCTAAAAATATCCTAAATTCATAAACAAGCAATTTATCTCTTTAGTTGCATATATTGTATTAGGTGGTTATATGTCTAAGAAAGAAGAATTTAAAAATTTTGTTAAAGATAATCCTCGCTTAATAAAATATGTGAAAAATAATGAAATGACTTGGCAAAAATTTTATGAAATTTATGATTTATATGGTAACGACGAAAATGCTTGGAAAGAATTCTTAACAGTTGATACTGTTCAAACGGCAGCCGAAGCAACAGCTACTACAACCGCAGCCGCCGATTTTATGTCTTGGTTAAAAGGAATAGATTTAGATAGTGTTAGAGAAGGTGTAAATAGTCTTCAAAGAGTTATTGGTGTTATGCAAGATTTAGGAAATAACAAAACACCAAAACAAGAAGAATATAAGCCACGACCTCTATATAAACATTTTGAAGATTAATGACTTTAGATATACAATTTAAAATCAAAAATAATCCTTATTACCAAAGATATATAAGAGAAAATTCTATTTGGTATAAAATTTTAACTAGAAATCCTGAATTTTTTAGAGAATTTGAAGAAAAAGTAAAAGAAGAATATAAATTAAGAACTAGTGATCGACTTGAAAGAGTATTTAATACTATTGAAATGATACAATCGGTTATCAGTTCATTGAAGTAGGAATGATATATGAGAGTAATAAGTGGAAAATACAAAGGATTACAACTTGATGGATTTAATATAAATGGTACTAGACCAACAATGGATAGAGTAAAAGAATCGATGTTTGCAATGGTTCAACCATATCTTAATCATAGTGTTTGTTTAGATTTATTTGCTGGCAGTGGTTCGCTTGGCATTGAAGCCCTAAGTAATGGTGCTAAATATTGCTATTTTACTGACAATAGTAATGATATCATTAAAATACTAAAAAGTAATCTTTTAAAAACAAAAGCTAATAACTATATAATTTTACAACAAAATTACAAACAATCTTTAAAAAAATTTAGTACTGAAAAAATAAAATTCGATTTAATAATTTTAGACCCTCCATATCAATTATGTCTTATTAATGATATTTTAGAATTTATTGTCGATAACGATTTACTAACAGATAAAGGCATAGTAATTTGTGAATATGAAAACGAAATTGTTAATAATTCTAATCTATTTTTATTAAAAGAAAAAAAATATGGTTCAAAAAATGTGCGAATTTATTCAACTAAAAAGTGATAGAAATCACTTTTTTTAATGCTAATAATATTTTTCATTTATTAGGAATTTTCTTCTAAAAAATGTTAATTAATTATTGACGAACATAGTTTTGTGTGTTATTATGTTAATACATATTTGGTGGTGATAGTCTGAAAAACAATTGTTTTCATGATTATGTGTGCCTTGAACGAAGTGAAAGGAATGTGTGGTTAACATGATAATAAATAAGGCATATAAGTTTAGATTATATCCTAATTGTGAACAAAAAATATTAATAAATAAAACATTTGGTTGTACGAGATTTATATATAATTATTATTTAAATAAAAAACAAAAACTATATAAAATTGAACATAAAAATCTAAATGCTTATGATTGTATTAGAGATATAAAGAATTTGTATGAAGAAAGACCATATTTAAAAGAAGTAGACAGTTGTAGTCTTTAGATGTGCTTTATTTGATTTAGATAATGCTTATCAAA
>CANQIS010000099.1 GCA_947624115.1 uncultured Bacilli bacterium | reverse complement strand
TCTATTAATGTAAATCCTTTATTTTTTATATTTTTTGTCATCATAATTCAAATACCTCCTATTCATTATGATATTTAAATTATAACGTATTTGTTTAATGTTTGCAACACTATTTATTAAAATAAAAAATATATTATAACTATTTATTACAATATATTTTTTTATAATAACTATTTAAAAGATTCTTCAAAAGTCCAATTCAAAATTTCATCTAAATCTTTACCATATTCATGAATATATTCCTTATGTTCTATAAGTTTATTTTTGCACCACTCACTTAATTCTGCACTCCTATTACCTAATTGTGGTAAATATTTAAGTGCATCTATAACAAGGTTGAAACGATCAAGTTTATTTTGAACACGCATATCAAAAGGTGTTGTAATTGTTCCTTCTTCCTGATAACCATGTACATGTAAATTTTGGTTTTTTCTCTTATATGTTAATTGATGAATAAGTGGTGGATAACCATGAAAAGCAAAAATAATTGGTTTATCAATTGTAAATAAAGAATTATAATCCTCTTCCGATAAACCATGTGGATGAACAGTATTTGATTCTAAACGCATCAAATCAACAACATTAACCACACGTATTTTCAATTCAGGAAAATTATCTCTTAAAATTGAAACAGCAGCAATAGTTTCTAATGTTGGAGTATCACCACAACAAGCCATAACTATATCTGGTTCACAACCTTGATCATTACTTGCAAAATCCCAAATACCGATGCCTTTAATACAATGCTTAACTGCTTGTTCCATCGATAACCATTGAGGACGAGGATGTTTAGAAGCAACTATCACATTTATATAATTTTTACTTTTTATACAGTGATCAAAGACAGCTAGTAAACAGTTAGCATCTGGTGGCAAATACATACGAACAATATCAGATTTTTTTGTAACTAAATGATTTAAAAAACCTGGATCTTGATGTGTATAACCATTATGATCTTGTTGCCAAATATGACTAGATAAAACATAATTTAAAGAAGATATTTCCTCTCTCCAAGGTAATTCTTTTGTTACCTTCAACCATTTAGCATGTTGACTAACCATCGAATCAACAATTCTAACAAATGCTTCATAGCTATGCATAAAGCCATGTCTACCAGTTAATAAATAACCTTCTAGCCAACCTTCACATAAATGTTCACTCAACATTGAATCCATAACACGACCACTTGAAGCTAAAAATTCATCATTTTTAGTTGTTTCAGCATTCCATTGACGATTTGTCTTTTCAAAAATATGATTCAATCTATTTGATAAAGCTTCGTCTGGTCCAAAAACACGAAAATTTTTATTGTCTTCATTTAAAGCAATAACATCCCTAACATATTTTCCTAGTTCCATCATATCTTGAGCAATCGTTTTACCTGGTACAATAACTTCAACACCATAATCACGATAATCAGGTAAACGCAACTCTTTTAACAGAAGACCACCATTGGCATGAGGATTAGATCCCATTCGTCGATTACCAACTGGGGCAAGTTCTCTTAATTCAGCTAATAATTTGCCATTTTCATCAAATAATTCCTGAGGTCGATAACTTCTAAGCCATTCCTCTAGAGTTTTTAAATTTTCAGGTGTATCAGCATTAACTACAACTGGAACTTGATGCGCTCTAAATGATCCTTCTATTTGTTTACCATCAACAAATTTTGGACCAGTCCAACCTTTAGGTGTACGCAAAATAATCATTGGCCAAATAGGTCGTTCTATATTGTCATTATGCTCAGCATCATATTTTATTTTTTTTATGTCAGCAACTACTTTATCTAAAACCTCCGCCATGCATTCATGCATATACATCGGATCACTACCTTCGACATAATATGGTTTCCAACCACAACCAACAAAGAAATTTTCTAATTCTTTTTTAGAAATTCTTGAAAAAATAGTTGGATTAGCAATCTTATAACCATTTAAATGTAAAATAGGTAAAACAACACCATCAGTTTTTGGATTTAAAAATTTATTTGAATGCCAAGATGTTGCTAATGGACCAGTTTCTGCCTCTCCATCTCCAACAACACAAGCAGCAATTAAATCAGGATTATCTAAAACGGCACCAAAAGCATGAGCTAAACTATATCCTAACTCTCCTCCTTCATTGATAGAACCAGGTGTTTCTGGTGCCACATGACTAGATATTCCACCTGGAAAACTAAATTGTTTAAATAATTTTTTTAATCCCATTTCATCTAAAGAAATATTCGGATAAACTTCACTATAAGTACCTTCCAAATAGGTATTAGAAACAATCGCATTACCTCCATGTCCTGGACCAGATATATATATCATATTTAAATCGTATTTTTTTATAATTCGGTTTAAATGTACATATACAAAATTTTGACCTGGAACTGTTCCCCAATGCCCTACTACATTAGGTTTAATATGTTCTAAAGTCAATGATTCTTTCAATAATGGATTATCTAAAAGATATAATTGACATGCAGACAAATAATTAGCCGCTCTAAAATAAGCATCAATTTTTTTTAACATATCATCAGATAAAACCGTCGTTTGATTATTCATATCTATAACATTCCCCTCCACTATTATTATTATATAATATCTAAAATTTATTAACAAATATAAAACAATAAATTTTACTAAATTTTACAATAAAATTTAAATAAGAAAAAAAAGATATTATAATTTATATCTATTTTTTATTTATTTATATTTTTATAATAATTAAATTCAACCAAATCATCAAGCAACTTATCAAGTTCTTCATCTTCACTACCATAATTATTTAAAAAATAATCAATATCAAAAATTAAACTTTTTAAATTATTATAATTTTTATATTTAATATTATTTCTTTCTAATATACTAATTTGATAATTAGATAAATAAATATCATTAACATGATAATTATGAAAATTATCATCAAAATTTAACTTATCAACTAATTTATCAATATCAAAACTATCCATAATTACCTACTTTATTAGTAAAGATACAGCTCTCATTACAGCTAATTTTCCATATTCATAAGTTAAAGAACCTTGTTGATAAGCTATAAATGGAGCTCTAATTGGACCATCACATGATAATTCAATTGAAGAACCTTGTGTAAATGCACCAGCTGCCATTATTACTTTATCAGTATAGCCAGGCATATCCCATGGTTCTGGAATAGCAAAAGAATCAATTGGTGAACCGGCTTGAATTCCTTGACAATATTTAATTAAATCTGATGAATTACCAAATTCAATATTCTGAACAATATCCGCTCTTTGAGAATTAAATTTTGGTTCAACTTTATAACCTAATTTTTCTAATAAACAACTTGTAAAAATAGCAGTTTTTAAACTACTTGCAACAACACTTGGTGCTAAAAAAAGTCCTTGCAACAAACTCTTATTCATACCTAAACTTGGTCCTACCTCTTTTCCTTCACCTGGAACAGTCAAACGTTCAGCAGCTAGAGAAACCAAATTTTTTTTACCAACAATATAAGCACCATTAGGAGCAATACCTCCACCTAAATTTTTTATTAAAGATCCAACTGCAATATCAGCCCCAACTTGAGTTGGTTCAATTATATCAACAAATTCACAATAACAATTATCAATCATAATTATTACATCTTTATCGACTTTTCTAATTTCAACAATAACATCTTTTAATTGTTCAATAGTAATACTTTTTCTAGTTGAATAACCTTTAGATCTTTGAATTTCAATTAATTTTACCTTAGATTTTTTTAATCGATTACAAATTGCGTTAATATCAAATTCATTATCAATTAAATCTATTTGTTCATATTTTATTCCAAATGATTTTAAAGAACTAGCATTTTCTTCAATTCCAATTACTTCATCTAAAGTATCATAAGGTTTGCCAGTAATACTAAGTAAAACATCGCCAGGTCGAAGAAAAGCAAATAAGGCAACAGTAAGTGCATGACTACCAGAAATAAATTGACTTCTAACCAGTGCATCTTCTGCTTCAAAAATATCAGCATATACTTTTTCAATCGTATCTCTACCAATATCATTATAACCATAACCAGTTGTACTATTAAAATGAATATCAGACACTTTATTTTTATTAAATGCCTTTAAAACTTTCAAACTATTATTTTGACATATTAAATCAACTTTTAACAATTCATCTTTAATTTCCAATTCCACTTCTTTTGATAATTCGATTATCTGTTTTTTTATTCCAAATTCCTCTAACATTTGTGCCCTCCATCAACTTTAATAATTGAATCATTAATATAACTTGCCTCATCACTTGCCAAAAAGAAAACAACATTAGCTATTTCTTCTGGATTAGCAAACCTAGAAAGTAATATTTTTGAATTTTCCTCATCAATATAATCTTTATCTAAATTTTTATTCATATCTGTATTAATCCAACCAGGTGCAACACAATTAACATTAATATAAGGAGCAAATTCTAAAGCTAAATTATGTGTAAGTGAAATAACCCCGGCTTTAGAAGCATCATAATCCAAACTATATGGATAATAAGTATCTATTCCATTTGTTGAAGAAATATTAATAATTTTGCCTTTTTTACAATTTAACATATATTTTGAAACATATTTGCTAACTAAAAAAGTTCCAATTAAATTTACATCTATTATTCTACGAAAATTAGCAACTGTTTTATCCTCAAAAGTAGTATCGATAGCTATACCTGCATTATTAACTAAACAATCAATATGGCCAAGCTTTGAAATAGCTAATTCAACCATTTTAGATACTTCACTTTCAATAGAAATATCAGCTTTAATAATTAATACTTCAACATGATACAAATTCTCTAATTCTTTTTTTAAATTTACAGCCTCATCATAACTATTATTATAATTAACTACAATATTATAGTTTTTACTAGCAAACTTTATAGCACAAGCTCTACCTAATCCTCTACTAGCTCCTGTAATTAAAACAGTTTTAACATAACTAGACATATAAAATCACCTAAAATAATCTTATCACACCTAACCACAAAAGTAAAATAAAGTATTTTTAATAATTATTGCAATTTTAACCGTAACGATAAGTATATAACTGCTATTCAACTGAATAATTACAACAATAAAAAAAATAAAAAATCTAGTGAGTAAAATTAATTTACACACTTATAACCGAACAGTTTTTCAAAAGAAAAAAGTTAGAGGTATTATACCCCTAAACTTTTTCTTTGATTATACGGCATTTTTTGCTAC
>CANQIS010000098.1 GCA_947624115.1 uncultured Bacilli bacterium | reverse complement strand
GTAGGTAACGAAAGCTATGAAGCAGAAACATTTAAGTGTGAACTTAAATATTCAAAACTTGTTTTGAATTTTGTTCTTTTGTGATAAAATATAAGTAGATTAGATTTTTATGGGAAAATATAAATAATTATTGAAAATGAGGTTGATTTAATGAAGGCATTAATAACGGGAGCAAGTTCTGGCTTAGGTAAAGATATGGCTATTATTTTAAATGATATGGGATATGATGTTATATTGGTCGCTAGAAATATAAAGAAGTTAGAAAAAATTGCTAAAAGTATGAGTGGGAATGTGGAAATTATTGATACAGACATTTCAAGTACTTATAACTGTATGAAATTGTATAATAAAGTAAAAAAAGAAGATATAGAAATAGTCATTAATAGTGCTGGTTTTGGTTTGTTTGGGGAATTTGATGAAACAAAAATAGATAAAGAAATGGATATGATTGATACTAATATTAAGGGTGTTCATATTTTAACTAAATTATTTTTAAAAGATTTTAAAGAAAAAAATCGTGGTTATATTTTGAATGTAGCAAGTGCTGCTGCTTTTTTACCTGGACCATTGATGTCAACTTATTATGCTACTAAAGCATATGTTTTACATTTAACAGAAGCAATTTATGAAGAATTAAGAAGAGATAAGAGTAATGTATATATAGGTGCTTTATGCCCTGGACCTGTTGATACAAACTTTAATAAAGTAGCAGGTGTAGAATTTAGTTTGAAATCATTAGAAAGTACTAAAGTTGCAAAATACGCTATTGATAAAATGTTTCAAAAAAAATGTATCATTATTCCAGGATTTACAACTAAATTGGGTATTTTTTCATCTCGTTTTGTTCCACGAAAATTGTTATTAAAAATTTCTTATAATATTCAAAGAAAAAAAAGTAAATAAAAATATGATAAAATCTATATCATATTTTTTCCAACAAAGACATTATAAATTTCATTGTATCTATAACTTAGTTTTGCATAAGTAGAATCTTGAACTAAAATTCCAAGTTCTTCTAATTTATCAATTAACTTAGATACTGTGTTTCTTGAAACTCCTGACTCTTCTTCAATTTCTTTTTTAGTAAATACAATTTGGTGAATAATTGCTGGCATAATTCTATAAATAGCATTACTATTTAGTGTTTCAATTTTTTGTAAATCTTTTTCATAAATGTTCTGAATTCTATTAATTTTAGCAATATTATTATTACATTGTTCTATTATACATTGAAGAAAGAATTTAATAAATCCGAGCATATTACCATTTCTACTTTCATTTAAAAATTTATGATAACTTGGTTTGTATAATTCAATTACTTCTGAAATAAATAATATTGGTTCTTCATCAGTTAGCAATGCTAATTGTATTGGAATTAGTGCTCTACCCAATCTACCATTTCCGTCTCTATATGCATGGATTGTTTCAAATTGTGAATGAGAAATGGCCATATTTATAAATATAGGATCTATATATAAATTATTCATATATTCAAATAAATTGTTTAAAAGAATTGGAACTTCTTCTGGGATAGGTGGAACAAATATAGCCTCGTCTATTGTACACCCTTTTGGTCCAATCCAATTTTGAATATTTCTAATTTTTCCTGGTTCTTTATTATTTCCTCTAACGCTATCTAATAATATTTTATGGATTTTATTTAAAAATTGTATATCGATTTTTTGGTTATCTTTTAAATTATTTTTAGCGTATTCGATAACATTTTTTAAATTTTGAATTTCTTTTGTATCATCTGTTTTTGGCATATATTTTAAATAATACATATCACCTTGCGAGATTTGTGTGCCTTCAATTTGAGTTGATTTCAAACTTTCACTTAAAATAATCGAATCCAAAAAAAATCTAGAGTCAAATTTACTATGTTTTAAGTTTGATTTGTATTCACCGTATTTTTCATTTGCTTCAGCAAGTAGTAATAATAGTTCTTTGTCAATGTTATAATTTATTGGTAAATTGTTAGCATTAAATGGTTTCATTTTTTATCACCAAAATGATTTTAACATAGAAATACCAAAAAATCAATAAAATGCACAATAATTAGAAAATATTGTGCATTTTTGCTTTTTTTCGACCAATTTTGCACAGTCATTGTGCAAAATTAATTATTTTTGTTTAAAATATCACGGGCTGCAACAAGTCCTGTTGCGGCTGCTGCAACTATATTACCAGCCTTACCAGCCCCATCGCCAATAAAATATATATTATAATTTTCAAGTTTAAATTGATTATTTGTCATTATTTCATTACTAAAGAATTTTATCTCTGGACCATATAATAGTGTTTCATCGTTGTTAATTCCTGGTATAATTTCATTTAATTTATCTAATCCTTCTAAAATATTTGTAATAATTCTATATGGTAATACTAATGCTAAATCACCTGCTACACAATCTTTTAGGGTTGGTTCAATAAATCCTTTATTAATGCGATGCCATTCAGAACGTCTACTTGTTTTTAAATCTTTTAAAGTCTGAATAATAGGTTTACCATCACCTAAGACGTTTGCTATTCTTGCAATTGATTCGCCATATTGTCTTGTATTTGTAACTGGTTCTGTTAAATTTACTTTAGATATAAAAGCAAAGTTAGTATTATTAGATTTCAAATCTTTTAAAGCATGACCATTGACACATATATATCCATAATAGTTTTCTTTGGCAACAAAACCTTGTGGATTAGTACAGAAAGTTCTTATTTCATCATTATAAGTAGGAGTTTTAATAAAAATAGTTGGATCGTATATGACATTGCATAGATCTTCCATAATTTCTTTTCTAACTTCAACTCTAACACCAATTTCAATGCTTTGTGAAATATATGGAATATTGTATTTATCGGCTAATTCTTGGATCCATTTTGCACCTGTTCTACCAGGAGCAACAATTACATTTTTAGCCAATACTGTTTGTTCAATTCCTGTATTATATATAATTTTACTATCTTTATTTTCTTCGCTACAAATATCAGTCACATTAGCATTTTCAATTAATTCGACACCTTTATCTTGTAAAAAATTACAAAAATCAATTATATATTGTGGTAATTTATCGGAACCTAAATGTTTTTGTTTTATTAAAAGTAGTCTTGCTCCTGTTTTAGCAATTTTTTTTCTAATTTCTTCTGCTTCTTTTTGATTGCTTGGATATACATCACTATTCATATTGAATTTATTAAATATTTGTTCAGTATCATCTATTAATTTATATGCTTCATCACTAGACATATATTTAAACAAATCAGATTTACCAATCTTTGGTATAAAATTTAATTTTCCATCAGAAAAAGTTCCTGCTCCACCGAACCCTGATAAAATTTGGCATGGGTTACAGTTAGCACACTTTGTTTTAAATTTATTCATAGGGCAAACTCTATGTGATGCCAATTTTCCTTTATCTAATAGTAATATTTTTAAATCTTTATTATTTGTTATTAATTCGTAGGCTGCAAATAACCCAGCAGGACCAGCTCCAATTATAACAACATCATACTTTTTCATTAGTAACACCTCTCATATTAATTGTAACACACATTTAAAATAACAACAATAAATGATATTTATAAAATGTAAGTTACATATAATTATATGAGGAATGATGAAATGAAGCAAAATATTATTTTAGTTTTAAAGGGTATAATAGTAGGAATAGGTAAAATTTTTCCAGGTGTGAGTGGAGCAGTTCTAGCTATGAGTTTAGGAATATACGATAAATGTGTAAAGGCAATTGGAAATTTTACTAAAGATATAAAAAATAATATAAATTTACTTTTTTATGTAGGAATAGGAATTGTTATTTCTGTTGGAATTTTTAGCAATATAGTAATATATTTGCTAGATAAGTATTATTTGTTGACTATTTATTTTTTTACGGGTCTAATAATCGGTGGTTTACCAAAAATGTATATAGATAGTAAAATTAATGTTAAAGCAAAGTCTAATTTATTGTTAATTTTAATATCATTTATTATTATACTTTTATTAAATAACTTAAATACAATTAATGTTATTAAGGATAGTGCTAATTTTATTACTTTGATAATAATAGGTTTTATAGAATCTTTTGCAATGATTGTACCGGGGGTAAGTGGTACGGCTTTATTAATGATATTAGGATATTATCATTTGGTAATTTTACGTTTTAGTACAATGTTTAATATTATGAATTTATTTGAAACAATCGATTTTTTTATTCCCTTTGGAATAGGCATGGTAATTGGAGCAATTGTTATGTCAAAACTAATTAATTTTTGTTTAACAAATTATAAAGATAAAACTTATTGTATTATATTTGGTTTAATATTTGCTTCTATTATTATTTTATTAGGTAATATTACAATTACAAATTTAGTAGAATTTATTTTAGGTGTTATTTTTTTAATATTTGGTTTAATTATTTCTTTGATGTTGAATTTATTAAATAATTCAAAAGTATAATAATTTTCCTTTATCATATAATTTAGTGAGGTGGGAACATGGATAAAAAGTTACCTGGTGTGTTTGCAAATAAAATTGATAAAAATATTAGAAATAATGAACAAGTTTATTATTCGAAATTGTCTGATAATGAAGAAGTAAAAATTGATGATAAAATACAAACTCCTAAATTAAATATGGAATTAAATGTTAATCAAAAAATAAATCGTATATTTAGTTCGTCAAAATATGTTTATAAAGCTGATGTTAGGATTAAGATGCAAGATGAACAAATTGAATGCCGTATTATTGGTCGTAATTCAACACATTTAATTACAATTGATAATAAATTAATACCAATTGGTAAAATTGTCGATATTGATTTTATAGAAAAAAATAACTAAAAAATAATTTTAAAATCTTATTTTTTAGTTTTTTGTTTTGTAGCATAATTAATAGTAGATAAATCTGAATTTTTTTTAGAACTATTGTCTTGTAATTTCATTTCGTTGATAGGAAAAACTTTGTCGGCTAGTAATAGTTGTTGAAATGTTAATTCTTTAAAGATATTATTATAAAATTTTATATTCATTTTAACAGCACTTGAATATGGTTCTTTAGTATTGTTTCTAATATCGCTTAATGATGGAATATTAATAATCCAATTGGTATTTTTTGTTTGAATACTAAAAACGTTATGATAGTGTCCTTTTAAAATAAGTGTATGTTCACAAAAGCTAAAATCTTGTAATGATTTTTTTATATATTAGGAATTTTCTTTAAAAAAAATGTTAATTAATTATTGACGAACATAATTTCGTGTGCTATTATGTTAATACATATTTGGTGGTGATAGTCTGAAAAACAATTGTTTTCATGACTATGTGTGCCTT
>CANQIS010000097.1 GCA_947624115.1 uncultured Bacilli bacterium | reverse complement strand
ATTATATAATAAATTATATCAAAATAAAAGGTCCCCAAAGGGGACGGATAACAAAACTTGTTTTGTTATTTTTTTATCTTCAATTTAAATTGGAAAAAGTTATTTTATAAATCCATTTTGAACAAACTTCGTTTCATTGACTACGACAAAGGCTTTTTTATCATGCTTATGAATAAATTCTTTTAGTTGCGTCAAGTTTTTGTTTCTAATTTCAATAAATAACATATATTTTTCATTTTTTTCTTCTTGCCCTTGAATATTGATTAACGATACAGCATAGCCTTCGTTTCTAAGTAGTGAAGCAAGTTTAATATTACTAGTTATAACTTGAACACTAAAATTTGTTTTGATAAGACTACTAGATAATTTACCACCAATATAAGTTCCAGTTGCATAACCTAATGCATAGGAAATCATAATCCACATGCTAGTTTCATCAGTATTTAAGGCCTCTCTTACAATTGTAAACCAAATACAAATTTCAAAAAAACCAATTAAACTTGCAATAAGGTCTTTTCCTTTGACAGTAAAGATAGTTCTAACTGTACCTAATGATACATCCATAATTCGAGCAAAAAAGATTTTAACGCATAATAATAGCATTTTATCACCTACAATATTTAGTATTTATACTATTATTTTGGCAATTTTTTCTATTAATATACGATATTAATTAAGTTTTAATTTTACTAACATTTTAAATATAAATTTTTTACATTAATAGACATTGTATTAAAGATTATGTTATACTAATAATAGTAATGGAGTTGAATATATGAATAATGAAAATAATGAACAAGTATTAACAAGTGAGCAAAACAATAATGTGGATTTTGAAATTATATGGCAAGGACAACCATCTGGTTTATGGGAAAGATTTTTAGCCATACTTCATTTAAATTTTACTGTTTATCAAATAACTAAAGATGAGTTAATTATTAAAGAAGGATTTTTTAAGAGACGTACTAATACAATAGAATTATATACATTAAAAGATCCTGATTTAATTGAAGGTATAATTCAAAGATTTTTAGGTATAGGTAATCTCTATGTAACAGTTGATACTCATTCTACTAATCAAACCCAAATGAAAAAAATTATGTTAAAAAATATAAAAGAACCAGAAAAAGTAAGAAAAATGTTGAGAGACGCAATTGAAGCCGATGTTATGGAAAGAAAAATTACTTATTTTGATAAAGTTTAATTTGCTTTTTTTGTCGCATTATGTTATTATATTCATCAAGGAGGAGTGTAATATGAAGAAAGCTAAAATAATTTTACCAGCATTAGTAACTTTATTAGCGTTAACAGGTTGTGGAGGTAAGAAATTAACTTGTACAATGTCTCAAGATTCAATGGGAATGGAAATGAAAAATACAGTTAATGTAACTTTTAAAGATGATGCATTTGATTCAATGAATGTTGTTATGGACATTACTGTTCCAGAAGAATACGCTGATTCAAAACAAGAACTTATCGATACGTTCAAAGAAAGCGAAGAAGATATGAAAGTTACAGAAACAAAAAATGGTATTAGACTTGAAATGTCAAGTGAAAGCGAATATTTCGAAGAATTAGATGTTGATAAAGATACAGTTACATACGATCAATTGAAAGCATTATTCGAAGATGAAGGTTATACATGCAAATAGAACACTAGTTCTATTTTTTTTGATAAAATAGTTTTTTCTAAACTATTGTAATTTTTTAATCTTTTAATTAATCATAAAATAAAGCAGGAGGAATGTTATGGATATATATAAAAAAGCTATGAAAAAAATTGAGAAAGATAAAAAATGTCAACCAACTTTTGCAGTTTATAATATATATACGGGAATTACTGGGCCAACCGGTCCTATTGGGCCTATAGGATTAATTGGACCTCAAGGCATTCAAGGAGAAGTAGGTCCCACAGGACCAGCAGGTGCACAAGGCAATATCGGTCCAACCGGTCCTTCTGTTGTTGTTTCTATAGGAAATGTTGAAATGGCTGATTCAATATCTCAAGTTAATGTAACTGATTCTGGTAGTGGTAATAATCATATTTTAAATTTTGTTATTCCTCGTGGTGAGCCCGGTCTACCAGGAAAGACGGGTCCAACAGGACCTGCCGGTACAAGTGTTACAATTTTAGGATCGTATGATACAATTGACGAGTTACAGAAAGACCATCAAAAAGGAATGCCTGGACAGAGTTATTTAGTTGGTGATAATTTATATGTTTGGTCTGATACATCCGATGAATGGACAGATGTAGGTGTAATTAGAGGTCCTATGGGACTAAGAGGAGAACAAGGACCTATAGGGCCACAAGGGCCAAGAGGATTGCAAGGCGAACAAGGAATACCAGGTGAAGTCGGACCACAAGGAGAAATAGGTCCAACCGGTCCAATGGGGCCATCAGGATTAGAAGAAATTGGTTCAGCTTTAATTGTAACATTTAATAATAATACTCCAATTACGGTTAGTTCAAATGGCAGATTGCCATTAGAAAGATTAGAAGTTGATAACACAAGTATGTGTTATGTTGATTCAAATAATAACACAATTAGCTTTAATAAAAGTGGTGTTTATCGAGTTGATTTTGTTGTAAATGCTTATGTCAATCCAACTTCTCAATTTAATCCCAAAACTGATTTTATTTCAATTGGTCTTAAAAAAGTTGGTGAAAAAATTGTTTATGCCGGTGGTAGTACATGGTATAGTTCACAATCTAATATAAGAGTTGTTGGGCAAGGTATTTTTGTTATTGCTGATGAATCCAAAGAAAAAATGGAATTAATAAATATGGCTAAAACTGATTTGATTTTAGATACACCAAGCATTGAAAATACAACTTCATCTTCTTATTTTATAAATCCAATTTTAACGATGATAATTCAATTTCTTGGATAATAAAAAGAGAATGTCAATTCTCTTTTAAAGTATAATTTATTCAAATTATAGAAATAATATTACTAGTGTTCCAACAATTAAACAGTAGATAACAAAATAAATAAGCTTGCCATTCTTTACTAAATTTCTAAACCAAATAGTCGCAAAATAGGTAAATATTCCAGCTACTGCTGTAGCACTTAAATAGCAGATCCATAACTCTGTACTTAGATTACTTTCAATTAAATCGCTAATTCCTAAAATAGTTGTTGCAATAGAAATAGGTATGTAAAGTATAAATGAAAAATTAAAAGCAGTTTCTCGTTTAAATTTTCTAGTCATACCTCCAACAATTGTTGCTCCACTACGACTTATACCAGGAATAAGGGCAATTACTTGAAATAAACCAACAATCAAAGCATCTTTATATGTAATTTGATTAGGATTCTTTTTTCCTTTTAACTTTCTTATTAAAAATAAGAATAAAGCAGTTATTAATAAAGTTACACCTACAAACTTAACATTTTTTTCTAAAGTTTCAAATAAATCTAATTTAGTAACAATAATTCCCATAATACCTGCTGGTATTGTACCGATTACAATTAACCAACAATATTTATAATTATCATAATATTCTTGCTTTTTAGTAGATAAATATCCAAAAAAACTTTTAATTAAATTGCAGATTTCTTTTCTAAATAATATCGCAATCGCAATTAAACTTCCAAAATTTGTTAAAGTAGCTAAAATTTCAAAATCGACATTAAAATTATTACTTACCAATTTTTGAAAAATTAATAAATGACCACTTGAAGATACAGGAATTGGTTCGGTAATTCCTTGAATTAACCCTAAGAAAATAAATTTTAATAATTCTATAAACATAACATCACCTTAATTAATTATATACTAAATTAAAAAAATAATAAATAAAAGAATGAAAATTTAATAAAATTTATTAGGTGGTAAAATGCTAGCACGAATTTTTTTCTTTTTACTTGGTTTTGGACTTTCCGTTATAGGATTTATGTATATAATAATTTATTTAAATTTAATGAGTATTGGGTATAATTTTTTCGAGTATGTTAAGTTTATTAGTAGTAGGTTAGAGTGTTTAAATGCCATCATTGGTATAATAATAATGATATTAGTAATTATTACGTCAGGAGGAAAAAAAAGTGAATTATGTATATGATGTTTTATTAAATTTTAATAAAGAATTTTATGATTTTTATGATTGGAATACTAGTGATACAATTTCACATATAAGAAAAATCATGATTTTTAGAATTAGTGATAAAATTTTGTATGATTTAATAAATAGTAACATAGAAGTAGATCATGACTTTCTTGTTAAGATAAGTAATCGAACAGAAGTTTTTACAAACCAAAATGTCAAAATAATAAATTATGCATGTCTTTTTACTAATGGTTCAAAAGTAATTGGTATTAAATTTGATAAAAATGGTTATCAATTAGAAAAAAGCGCATTATTAGTTGATGAAGAAGTTGATATTTTAGATTCAGTAGATGATTTTGAAGATTATCAATTAAATTATAAAAAATTAAAAAATAATAATTTAGATTACTTTAAAACTCGTAAAGACAAAGACATAGAAAAATTTATTCAAAAAAATTTAAAAAATATTAATAATAATGATAGTGAAAAAATTAAATATTTATATTATGAATGTTTTAATAAGAGAGAAAATAATTTAGAGAAAATGTTATCTGATATAAATAAAGAATTAAAAAATAATTGGGATCTTTTTTATATGAAAATTTATAATTTTTTTAAATTAATCAGTGTTAAAGGAAAATAAAAAAAGGTGTTGCAATTATCGAACAAATACGTTATAATTTAAATATCATAATAAAAGGGAGATGTTTAAATTATGATGATAAAAATTAAAGAAAATAAAGGATTTACATTAATAGAGTTATTAGCCGTAATAGTAATATTAGCCGTAATTGCTTTAATAGCCGTACCACAAATATTAAATATCTTAAATAAAGCAAGATTAAGTGCTGCTGAAGATACAACAAGTGGCATTATAAAATCAGCAGAGAATTATGTAACAAGTTTTATGTTACAAAATAATGGAGGCTTTCCAGATGAAACACTTACATTTGACTGTACAACGGATGGTTGTCAATTACAAACAGAATTAAATGATTATAATCTAGATAATTTAGAAAAATTAGATTTTAAAGGAACAAAACCTAATAGTGGAATAATAACAATTAGTAATAGTGGACAAAATATATTAACAACTAATTTAAATATTAATAATTTTGTTTGTGCTTATTTAGATGGTCAAAGTATTTGTACTGATAAAAGAGCAGTAAAAGAAAATGGAACTGTCGTTTATTTTAATCCTGTAACAGGGAAAGAATGTAATGCAAGTGAATATACAGAAAATCAGAGTGTAGCAGGTACAAAAGAAGGTTGTATGAAATGGTATATCTTTTTAGATA
>CANQIS010000096.1 GCA_947624115.1 uncultured Bacilli bacterium | reverse complement strand
TAATTTTGTCCTAAGGGTTATAACAAAAGTACAGGCAACCCTATATTTTTTTATAACTCTAAAAGGGCAAAGGGTGTTACTTTACCTTTTCTTTCTTATGGAGGATCTAGTTTATTAATAACACTTTGTAGTATTGGTATTATCCTCAATGTTTCTAGAACACAAAAATAGTACTTTAATAGTACTTTTTCATTTTGATAAATTATGTGATAATTTGTAATATTTAATTAAAATATTGTTAGTTTTTTTAAAATGTGTTATTCTTTTAATGTGTGTATTTATAATTATATATTTGTGGAGGTATGATATATGATTAGATTAAAAAGAATTGGGGCTTATTTACTAGATATTTTTTTAATTCAATTAGTAGTTAGTTTATTATCCCAAATTGGTTTTATTAATAGTAATTATAAGAAATATAATAATACATACCAAGAATATATTGAAGAATTAGATTCATATCAAAAATTTATTTCCGATTTAAATAATAATTATGAAGATAACAAATTAAATGAAGAAGAATATAATAATCTGAATGAAAAATACCCAGAACTTATAAATTATCTTGAAAATAATTATGATGATTTGGAAATTTCTGAAGAAGAATATGATGAAATTATTGAAAATTTATATGATAGTTATGAAAAAAAAGTTTTTGATTATAATTATGAATTATCAAGATTAAATGTCATTTCAGTTATTATTTCTGTTATTAGCACGATTATTTATTTTACCATTTTTCAATATTATTCTAATGGTCAAACATTAGGTAAGAAAATTATGAATTTAAAAGTAGTTATGAAGAATAATGAAAAAGTTAAATTTATTAATTTATTATTTAGAACGATATTACTATATGGTATTATTATAACAATTGTTCAATTGACTTGCTTGTTTACATTATCAAAAAACAATTATAATCATATTATATTTTTTATCGATATGATTGGTAGTGCTATTGAACTTGCAACAATTTTAACTTTCTTAATACGAAAAGATCATAGAGGATTACACGATTTAATTTGTTCTACTGCTGTTGTTGAAAATATTTATGAAGAAGAAAAAAATAAGAAAATTATTGATTATAAAGAAGAAAACTAATATGAAATTCTATAAAAATAGGATGTGATAGAGTGGACTTTAAAACAAAACTATTAAAATTTATGTATGGAAGATACGGTGTAGATCAACTATATCGTTTCTTATTTATTTTATATTTTCTTTTATTTTTTATTAATTTGTTTATTAAAAGTAGTATTATAACTTATATAAACATTATAATTGTTATATTTATGTTTTATAGAGTTTTTTCAAAAAATATTTATAAACGACAACTTGAAAACAAAATTTATTTAAAATATAAAAATATTTTATTAAAACCAATTAAAAAATTAAAAAGAAATTATCACGATCGCAAACAATATGTTTATAAAAAGTGTTCTAAGTGTAAAACAACTTTAAGATTGCCTTTACCAGATAAAAGAGGCATAAAACATGTAGTTTGCCCTGAATGTGGTAAAAAGATAACACTTTTTATTCTTAGACAGAAAAAAATAGAAATTATTAGAAATAGAAAAGAAGGAAAAAAATAATGTTAAAAATATTTAAAAATTTTAGTAAAAAAGATATATTTTTAATTTTAACATGTGTCTTTTTTATTGTAATTCAAGTATGGCTAGATTTAAAAATGCCAGATTATATGAGTCAAATAACACGACTAATTCAAACTGAAGGAAGCCAAATGAGTGAAATATTAAAACAAGGCTTTTATATGTTGTTATGCGCTTTCTTAAGTTTAGTATCAGCTATCATAGTTGGTTATTTTGCTTCCTTAGTATCCGCTAATTTTTCTTTAAATTTAAGAGGTAAAATTTTTAGAAAAGTTGAAAAATTCGGTATGGAAGAAATAAAGAAATTTTCAACTAGTAGTTTAATTACTAGAACAACAAATGATGTAACACAAATAGAAATGCTTATTTCTTTAGGTTTACAAATGTTAATAAAAGCACCAATTATGGCTATTTGGGCTGTATCTAAAATTTTAAATAAAAGTATTCAGTGGAGTGCTTTAACTGGTGGTTGCGTTATCATTTTACTTATGACGGTTTTCATCCTTATGTTAATTGTTTTACCAAGATTTACTATCGTTCAAAAACTTATTGATAAAATCAATGGTGTAACTCGTGAAAATTTAACAGGTATACGTGTTGTTAGAGCTTTTAATGCTGAAAAATATCAAGAAAATAAATTTGAAGAAATAAATACAAAGCTTACTAATAATCAATTATTTAATCAAAAATGTTTTGCTATTTTAAACCCTGTTATGAATTTAGTTATGCATTCTTTAACTTTAGGAATTTATTTTATTGGTGCTTACTTAATTGAAAAAGCTAATATCGAAGGTAAAATAACATTATTTAGTGATATGGTTGTATTTTCAAGCTATGGCATGCAAGTAATAATGTCATTTCTAATGTTAGCAATGATTTTTATGATGTGGCCAAGGGCTCAAGTTTCAGCTAAACGTATTAATGAAGTTTTAGATGAAGAAGAAAAAATTAAAGATGGTGAAATTAATAGTTCAGATTCTAAAGAAATAGGTACAGTAGAATTTCGCAATGTTTCATTTAAATATCCTGATGCTGATGAGTATTTACTCAAAAATATTTCCTTTAAAGCAAATAAAGGAGAAACTGTCGCTTTTATCGGTTCAACTGGTAGTGGTAAATCGACACTAATTAACTTAGTACCAAGATTTTATGATGTAACTGATGGTGAGGTTTTAGTAGATGGTGTTAACGTCAAAAATTATACACAAGAATTATTACATAACAAAATAGGTTATGTACCTCAAAAAGCTATCATGTTTACAGGTACCGTTGCTTCGAATGTAGGATATGGAGATAATGGTAAAGAAAAAGCTACAATTGAAGAAATTAAAAAAGCTATTGAAATCGCTCAAGGAACAGAGTTCGTTGAAAAAATGCCAGATAAATACGATTCTCATATAGCCCGTGGCGGTACTAACGTATCAGGAGGTCAAAAACAGAGAATTGCGATTGCTCGTGCAATTGCACGTAAACCAGAAATTTATATTTTTGATGATAGTTTTTCAGCTTTGGATTATAAGACCGATTATACTTTAAGAAAAAGCTTAAAAAAATTTACAAGCGATGCTACTAGCTTAATCGTTGCTCAAAGAATTGGTACTGTTATTAATGCTGATAAAATTGTTGTTTTAGACAAGGGAGAATGTGTTGGAATTGGTACCCATAAAGAACTATTAAAAAATTGTGAAATCTATAAAGAGATTGCATTATCACAACTTTCAAAGGAGGAATTAGAAAATGCCTAGACCAAGAGGACCAAGAGGTGGAATTCCTGAAAAATCAAAAGACTTTAAAGGTTCAATGAAAAGATTATTTAGTAGTTTGAAAAGTTGGCATACACTTATTCTAATTTCCCTAATATTAGCAATGTCGAGTGCCATTTTAGCTTTAATCGCACCTAATAAATTATCTGATTTGACCGATACAATTACCTTAGGAATTAGTCCTAAGATTAATGAAGAAATAACTAAAAAAATTATGAGTGATGAATCCATTAAATTAGAAGATAAACAAACATTTATGAATTTAATGGAAAATGCTCAAAATATGGATAGTGATGAATTAATATCAAAAATCGATGGATTACCAAATAGTATTTACAATTATATAAAACCTTCCATCGATATGACGAAAGTTAAAAAAATTGGCATAGTTTTAGCTATTATTTATATAGTTAGCGCAATATTTAATTTTGTTCAACAACTATTGATGACCACTGTATCTAATAATTTTGCTAAAAAATTAAGAACAAATATTAGTCAAAAAATAAACAGATTACCACTTAAATATTTTGACCAGCACGAAACTGGTGATGTATTATCTAGAGTTACTAATGATGTTGATACCATTGCTCAAAATATGAATCATAGTTTAGCAACATTAGTTACAAGTTTAACATTATTTTTAGGTTCAATATTAATGATGTTTATAACAAATTGGATTATGGCTATCACCGCTATTGTCGCTAGTATAATTGGTTTCGGTTTTATGGGTGTTATTTTAAAAAAATCACAAAAATATTTTACTCAAAGACAAATTGAACTTGGTAATTTAAATGGATATATTGAAGAAATTTATTCAGGACATAATGTTGTCAAAGCTTATAATGGTGATAAACAAGCCAATAAAGAATTTGATGAATTGAATAGTAAATTATATATATGTAACAAAAAAAGTCAATTTTTATCAGGTTTAATGCAACCAATAATGATGTTTGTTGGTAACTTTGGCTATGTTGCTGTTTGCGTTGTTGGAGCCTTACTAACAATGAATAATATTATTTCATTTGGTGTTATAGTAGCATTTATGATATATGTTAGACTATTTACTAATCCTCTTTCACAAATTGCGCAAGCAATGACAAGTCTACAATCGATTGCCGCAGCCAATGAAAGAGTATGTGAATTTTTAGATGAACCAGAAATGTCTAACCAAGAAAAATGTAGTGAATATTTAGAAAAATCAAAAGTAAAAGGTAAAATTGAATTTAAAAATGTAAAATTTGGTTATGATAATAATCGAACAATTATCAAAGATTTTAGTGTTTTGGCCAATCCTGGTCAAAAAATTGCAATCGTTGGACCAACTGGTGCTGGTAAAACAACAATTGTTAATTTACTAATGAAATTTTATGATATTAACGATGGAGATATTTTAATTGACAATGTTTCTACTAAAAAACTAACTAGAGAAAATATTCATCAATTATTTGTAATGGTTTTACAAGATACTTGGGTTTTTGATGGATCAGTTCGTGATAATTTAAAATTTAATAAAGAAAACGTAACTGATGACCAAATATGGCAAGTTTGTAAAACTGTTGGTATTGAACATTTTATAAAAACATTGCCAGGTGGACTTGATTCCAAACTAGGAGATAGCGATACTGTAAGTCAAGGACAAAAACAACTTTTAACTATTGCTCGTGGAATGATAGAAGATGCACCATTTTTAATTTTAGATGAGGCTACAAGTAACGTCGATACTAGAACAGAAGAATTAGTTCAAAAAGCAATGGATAAATTAACAGAAGGAAAAACATCATTTATAATTGCCCATCGTTTATCAACTATTAGAAATGCTGATAAAATTCTTGTTATGAAAGATGGCGATATAATTGAAACCGGTAGTCATGATGAGTTGATTGCTAAAAACGGTTTTTATGCCGACTTATATAATTCTCAATTTCAATTATAAAGATAAACAAATAATTATTTTAAACAATAGTTATTTGTTTTTTAAAGTCTTAATGTAAATAAAATAAAAAAGGTATTGCAATTGTTCTTCAAATACGTTATAATTTAAATATCATAATAAAAGGGAGGTATTTGAATTATGATGAGAATTAATAATAAAAAACGAGGATTTACATTAATAGAATTGTTAGCAGTAATTGTAATATTAGCCGTAATAGCTTTAATAGCCGTACCACAAATCTTAAATATATTAA
>CANQIS010000095.1 GCA_947624115.1 uncultured Bacilli bacterium | reverse complement strand
TGTCTAAATTTAGACACTTTTTAATAAATTATGCTTTATTTTTTGAGATAACTGACATATAATATATTGCGTTTTGTAAAAAGAGGGAGATAAAATGCGAAAAATTACAGATTTTATTATTGATAAAAGATATTATGTTTTAGGATTGTTTATCATTTTAAGTATTGGATGTGCAATCTTATCACAAAAAGTAACAATCAACTATGATATTGCTAAATATTTACCAAATACTTCTGAGACTAGAATTGGTATGGATATTATGGAAGATGAATTTTCAAATTTTGATACTAGTAATCTTAATGTTATGTTTGAAGATTTAAATTCCGATGAAAAATATGATATAAAAAAATATCTTGAAAATATTGATGGAGTAGATGAAGTCGAATATGATGATACTGCTGAATATAACAAAGATAAATATACTTTATATATAATAACTGTATCTGATAAGTCAGATTCTAAATTAGCTGCATCAATTTATGATAATATCATCGATAAATATAGTGAATATACGGTTTATACAAGTGGCGCAATTTCTGATTCTAATGAACCAATTTTGCCTTTATCGATTATTGCGTTAGCTGTTTTTTGTGCACTTATTATTTTAATTATAATGTGTGATTCTTATTTTGAGCCATTCTTATTTTTACTTACAATTTTAATCGCTATAATTTTAAATAACGGAACCAATTTAATTTTTGATAGTGTATCATATATTACAAGTTCTATATCAGCTATTTTGCAATTGGCTTTATCGATGGATTATTCTATTATGTTAATGAATCGCTATAGCCAAGAAAAAGAGAAGAATAAAAATAAAATTGTAGCTATGAAAAATGCACTACATAATGCATTTCAATCGATTTCAAGTAGTTCTATTACAACGATTGTTGGACTTTTAGCACTTGTTTTTATGAGTTTTACAATTGGAAAAGATTTAGGCTTTGTTTTAGCAAAGGGTGTTTTATTTAGTTTAATTTGTATTTTTACATGTTTGCCAGCCTTTATTTTAATGTTTGATCGTTGGATTACTAAAACAAAGAAAAAAAGTCCAATTATTAAATTAAATACGTTAGGAAAAATTAGTTATAAATTACGTTATGTAGGATTATTCTTATTTTTAGTAATTTTTATTGGCAGTTTTATTTTAAAAGGTAATTTGGGTTTTGATTACACAAATTCTGAAGAGGACGAAATATCAAAAGTTTTTAAAGAAAATAATCAAATGGCTATTATATACCAAAATAAAGATGAAGATAATATAAGTAAGTATTTAAATAAAATAGAAAATTATGATAAAGTTGATGAGGTTTTAGCATATGGTAATACTATAAATCAAAAATTAATTTATAATCAGTTAAATAGCAAATTAAAAGACTTAAACTCAAATGTTGATATTGAAGATTATTTATTGAAAATAATATATTATAATTATTATAATAAGAATATAGAAAGTAAAATGACGTTTGAAGAATTTATTAATTTTATTGAAACACAAGCGTATAACAATGAAAAAATAAATGAAAAAATTGATGATAGTATAAAAAATGATATTAATCGATTAAAAAATTTTACATCTATTTCTAATATGAATAATAAAATGAGTATATCTGCAATAGCGTCTATTTTAGAAATTGATGAGGATAAAGCTAATGATTTAATAATTTATTATTTATCTAAATATGGTGATATTCAAATTAGTCTTAAAGAATTTGTTGATTTTATGTATAATGATGTTTTAACGAATGAAAAATATAAATCGCAATTAGATTCTAATTCCATTTCTTTACTAGAAATTTTAGCAAAATTCACTAATATTGATACTATATCTCAAAAAATGACAAGTGATGAGCTCGCTGAAATGTTTGAGATTGATTACAATGCTGTATCAGAATTATATAAATATTATATTAATATAAATAAAATTGACTTAAAACTTTCTATTCAAGAATTTACTAATTTTGTGTTAAATAATGTTATAACAGATAGTAATTATGTTGATAGTTTTGATGATAAGATGATTGAAAATTTAAAATTATTAACTACTTTTAGTAATTTAGATATGATTACTAAAGATATGAATAGTAAGGAATTAGAGCAATTATTTGGAATTGAAGAAAATAAAATTACGCAGTTATTACTTCTTAAATATCTTAATGAAGAAAACAATAATACTTTAACTTTAAATGAATTTATAAGTAATATTATTTTGTTAAGTAATACGCCTTATTTAAATAATGTCGATGTTACACAAATTAAAAGCTTAGAATTATTTACACATGAAGAAATAATATCTAAACCTATGGCTAAAGAGGAATTAAAAAATATTTTTGATACATTAGATCCTAATTTAGTAGATATGGTTTATTTAAATTTACCATCAAATACTTTGTTATCACCATACGATTTTATTAATTTAGTTATAACAAACTTAACGACTAATAATTCAGATGAAAATACAGTAGTAGAAAAGCTTGAATTATTACAGTTAATTATGAATGAAACTATGAGTGATGAAAAAACAAAATATTCAAGTAATGAAATAGCTAATATATTTAAAATGAATAGTATTTCTGTTAATCAAATTTATAATTTAATAGATTACAATAATAAAAATACAGCTAATTGGGTGATTAGTCCAAGTAATTTTGTTGAATTAATTTTACAAAATAAAGATAATGAAAATATTAAAACTTATATTGATGATAATACTATAGTGACATTAAATTTATTATCAAAAATTATGTATAGTACAATTAATCAAGAAAAATATTTATATCAAGATTTAGCTAAATTAATAAATATAGATGAAGGCATAGTTAAAAGTATTTATACATTATATATTTCTTTTAATAATACACAAAAATTAACACCACAAGAATTTATAAATTTTATATTAGATCATCAAAATGATGAAGTTTTAAAAAATTCTATTCCGATTGATACAATTAATAATTTAAATTTATTAAAAAAGATTATTGATAATGTTTTAGCTAATACTAGATACAATTATTATGATTTAGCTAATTTATTAAATATTAATAACGATAAATTACAACTTTTATATGGACTATATAATTCTAAATATATAAGTCAGGATTTTACTATCTCTATGCGAGAATTTATTAATTTTATCTTAAATGATGTCATAACTAATCAAGAATATTCTAAGAATTTTACAGAAGATAAAATTATAAAATTAAACACTGTTAATGAAATTATGAATAGTGTTATTAATTCAACTAAATATAGTTGTGATGAAATATTTACGATTTTAACTAAATTAGCTAATGATATCGATAAAAATATGATTGAAGTATTATATATTTATTATGGTAGTAACAATGAATATAATGAAATGTGGACGATGACGATTGAACAATTTGTTGATTATTTAAATAAAGATATTTTAACAGATGATCGTTTTCAAGATTTTATTGATGATGATATGAAACAGCAAATTATTGATGCGAAAGATACTATTAAAGACGCTAAAGAGTTATTAATAGGTAATAAATATTCTAGAATTGTTATTAATACAAAATATGAAAAAGAAAATGAAGAAACATTTGATTTTATACAAGAAATCGATGATACACTTTCTAATGATATAGATGATTTTTATATTATTGGTGATTCACCTATGGCATATGATATGAGTAAATCATTTAGTAGTGAATTAGATTATATAACAGTTATTACAATGATTGTAATATTTATTGTTGTTGCGTTTACATTTAAATCAATAATTATCCCTGTAATTTTAGTTTTAACAATTCAATGTGCAGTTTATTTAACAATGGGAATATTATCATTCTCTGGAGATAATGTTTACTTTATAGCAATTTTAATTGTTCAAAGTATTTTAATGGGAGCAACTATTGATTACGCTATTTTATATACTTCATATTATATTGAACATAGACAGACTATGGATATAAAAAATGCGATTATAAATTCATATAATAAATCAATCCATACTATTTTAACATCGGCCTCAATTTTAACAATTGTTACATTAATTGTTGGACATTTTGCTTCAGCAATTGCTGCTAAAATATGTATCACAATCTCAGAAGGAACAATTTGTTCATCGATTTTGATTTTAATTTTATTACCAGCTGTTATAGCAACTTTTGATAAAATTATTATTAAAAATAAAAAAATTAAAAAAAGTTAGTAACGTTAGCGATTATTAACTTTTTTTCTAAAATAATTCAATTTAAATTAAATAAATGATATAATAAAAAAAATAATTGAGATTGGAGGAAATTAAAAATGAAAAAACTAAATGTAAAACCATCACGATTTTTATCAGTAATAACTTTTATAATGGGAATTATTTTTTGTCTTATTGGTATATTCTACGTAATTCCAAACTTTAAAATTTTTGGAATTATATGGACTATTTTGGCTTTTTTAATAACTATATATTATGGTATTAATGCATTTACTAAAAAAGGTATATCATTATATAGTGTTACAATTGAAGATAAAGAAGATAAAAAATAAAAGTATTATAAAAATAATATCAATATAATAAAAATTTATTAGAATAAGGATCTAATATTTTTTTATAAAATAAAAAAGGTATTGCATTTATTAAACAAATACGTTATAATTTAAATATCATAATGAATAGGAGGTATTTGAATTATGATGACAAAAAATATAAAAAATCAAGGATTTACATTAATAGAATTACTAGCAGTAATTGTAATACTAGCCGTAATTGCTTTAATAGCAGTACCACAAATATTAAATATCTCAAATAGGGCAAGATTAAGTGCCGCTGAAGATACAACAAGTGGTATTATAAAATCAGCTGAGAATTATGTAACTACTTTTATGTTAAAAAATAATGGAGGCTTTCCAGATGGAACGCTTACTTTTGAATGTACAACCGATGGTTGTCAATTAAAAGAAACATTAGATGATGGTTATAATAAAGAAAATTTAACTACATTAGATTTTAAAGGAACAAAGCCAACAAGTGGAACCATAACAATAAGTAATAGTGGAAAAAATATAATTGCTAACAATTTAAATATAAATGGATTTACATGTTTATATTCAAAAGGGCAAAGTAGTTGTATTGAAAAACAAGAAATCAAAGAAAATGGAACAAAAGTTTATTTTAATCCAGTTGAAGGTAAGCAATGTAGTGAAGATGACTATACTGAAGAACAAAGTCAAACTGGTGTAAAAGCAGGATGTATGCAATGGTATATCTTTAATGATAATGAAGATAATGCTGTTTACACGTTAATATTAGACCATAATATAACAGGCACAGTAGCATGGAATTTAAGTGGCGAGAATTTTAAAGGTCCAAAAGAAGTATTGGAAGCATTAAGAGATGAAACAGTAGCATGGTCAGATGAATTAATATCACCAATTCCTTATACAGCAAGTTGGACATATGATGGTCAACCACATTCATATACAATAGATTATGCAACATATGGAAATAAAGCAAGATTAATAAGTGCAGAAGAGGTAGCAGAAATAACAAAAAATGATAGGGCAAATGGAGATGATTATACACACGCAGATCCAAATTGGGAATTAGGAAGTGATCCGTTTATATTAGATAAAGCAACTGGAGGATGTTTTAATAATGCTAGTTGTACAAAAGGCCAAAGTAAATATGCATGGTTGTTCGATAATTTAGAAAATTGTATTAATTATGGATGTAATGTAGCCCAAAGTGGAAATTATGCTTATTGGACTTCTTCAGTGTTTGCTAGGAATTCTAGCGGCGCGTGGCGTGTGCGCTTCGTTGGTAACTTGGCCGACCGTAATGTCAATGAGCTTCACGATTCTGGTGTACGCCCAGTTATAACAGTAAAAAAATCAGATTTAGGTTTATAAAATATTTTAATAAAAATTAGAAATAGTAGATAGAATATAAATAATTGCTATCGATAGTGTATAATCTAGTGTGTAAATTAATTTTTACTCACTAGATTTTTTATTTAGTAATATGGAGGATGATTTGAA
>CANQIS010000094.1 GCA_947624115.1 uncultured Bacilli bacterium | reverse complement strand
AAAAAAAAAAAAAAAAAAAAAATCTAGTAAAATTACTAGATACTATATGTAAATCACTTATATAAAGCGAACATTTATTTGGCAGGGGATGAGGGAGTCGAACCCCCGTCTGGTGTTTTGGAGAGTTTTTTATCCCTCATTCCAAAATACCTTTAATAATTAAATCTATTAATATTTTCCCATATTTTTAGGAATAAATCAATTACTTTTAATTATTTTTAATTAAACAATAATTAAAAATAATTAAAAAAAATTAACATTAATCAAGCATTTTGGTACACGATTTGTACATTATTTTATATAATGAAATTTTCGTGTACCAAAACCACTCTAAACATACATCGTAGGTTATATTTTTACCATTGTAAAATTATTTTTTTATTTAAACTTTTTCCTGTAGATTGTGAACGCAACTCTATTTCAACATAGTTATCATCACTATTTAATCCATATGCAATTTTGTTCGTTGCATTTCTACCTTTTGAAATAGCATTTGCATAAGAGACATCTAAAGGATATGTATCTAGTATTGTATTATTTTTATCATAAACTTTAAAATTATCTTCATCTATATAAAAATCCTCATCTAGATCCACATTTTCATACCAGTATTCTATGAAAATTACCTTTTTGTACTCCTTTTCTTCAAACTCATTTCTTTCATTTGTTTCTTTTACTGATAAAATTTTTAAATTCATAGTACCAGATTCATTATTTAAAGTAATCAAATCATTTATTCCATATACATTTTCTTTTGAGTCTTCTTTATTACTATCATTTAAATTTACATTTTCACTGTGGTTTTTATTGTCTAAATTTACATTTTCATTAAATGAACAGCCGGTAGTAAATAACAAAAAGAAAGCCATGGCAACTAAGATACATTTTTTCATAATTAAATTACAACTCCTAACAAAATATTTTGATTATAAAATCTAATTATATATTAAGTAATAATATTACTAACATCTTTTTAATTATCTTATATTAAAGAACTTTTGTCAATTTTTTCATTTTTATATTTTATAAATATGTAAAAAGTTAAATTTTTAAAGACGGAGAAAAGGGCTCAATTTTAATATTCAAATATAATGATGTAAAACCCTTAAATATAGCCTCAATCTCATCATCAGTTAATAAATTATCAATTTTTTGGATTTTATCAAATATAGGGAATAATTCTTTAAAGTAACTTTTACAACACTCTAATTGAATATCAAAATTATTGCTATCAATATACTCATTTGTTACTTTTTCCAAAACACTAATTAATTTTTTATCATCATTAAATCTATCACTAATAATTCTATATAAATCCGCCATTGATAAACCTAATTTATTATAAAATTTTTGCTCGTAAATATCTACTAATTTTCTTTCTTCATCTAAATTAGATTGAGCATAAAATTTCATAGTTGTTTCAAAGCTTGAATGCCCTTCATGTTTTTGCACTGCTTTAAGGTTTTTGGCGTTAGCAACAAAGAAAGTAGCATTAGTAGTCCTTAAATTTTTTAATGGTATATCCTTTTTAATACCTATTCTTTTTATAAACTTTTTAAATTCAGCTGAGTACCTATTAGGATCAATTAAATCCATTGAATCCCAAGCTGTAAATATAAAATCATCATCTTTAACAACAAATCCACAAGCTGTTTTAAACTGCCGATATTTATTAATTAAATCAATGGAATTATTAGTAAGTATTATTTCTCTTTCGCTAGCTTTTGTTTTAGTTGATTTAACGATTAATTTCCCTTTTAATTTAATGACCGCACTTTTAATTGATGCAGTATTTCTATTTTTATTTATATTTTCAAATTTTAGAGCCAAGGCTTCTTCTCTACGAATTCCGCTATCCAATAATAAAACAATTAATGTTCTAAATCTTATATTTTCAAATTCTACTCTATCATGAATATAATGCATTTCTTCTTCAGTAAGATATGTCTTTTCATTAGATATTGCGTGTGGTTTATTTTTTACATTATCAAATGGATTATAAGTAATTATTTTTAAATCATTTTTAAAATAATTAAATACTTTATGCATAAATGAAAATGGTTTATATATGGTATTTGTAGAAAGTTTTTTTCCATTAGTACCTTTTAAATCATAAAAATAATTTGTTAAATCTTGAGCTCTATTTTCATCGACATCAATAATTAAATCATTAAAAATTTTTGAAGCAATTAAATAGGCGTTTTTAGAGCAATCAATATCTAATGAATAAGTAGCCTCTTGTATAAAACCTTTATCTAAATCTTTAGCTCGTTCGTTTAAATAAAGTTGTATTCCTTCGCTAACCTTACTAAATTTAGTTATTTTATTTTTGGAAACACTCTCATTTTGTTCATTTAATCTTATTTTTTCATCCGTTACTTTTTTTAAAAAATCATATTTTGTATGAATTGCATCAATTATGCTATGTTCAACTTTTGTTAATCTTTTCCCAAATGGATTAGGAACTGATGCTCTAAATTTATTAGGTGCGATTTCACTAATATATTTTAAATCTTCATCAGTTATTCCTAATTGAATTGCATCATTATAAGTAATTGATGGGTATTTTTTTATTAATGATCTACTTAATTTTTGGGGCATTACATATTCCTCCAACTAGCAATTTCCTTTGAAATATTACTATTAGATTTTTCTTGCTGTTTTTTTAAAAAATCCTCTATATCTTCTAATTTAAAATATCTTTTATTTCCTATCCAAGTTACTTTTAAATTTCCTTCATTTATACCATTTGTAATAATATGTTTAGATAAAACTGGGTATATTTCTATAATTTGGTTAATACTATATAAATCGGAATCATTATTTTGAGTTTTAATAGGTTGCCCTGTTTCATATTCTTTGATAGCATTACCAATTTCAAGAATTAAATCCCCTAATGATTTCTTATTTTGATTTATTCATTGTTCCCCCTATAAACTTAAAATATCACGAGTCTTATTCATATTTTGTTTTATAGTTTCTAAAATATAATCTCGTATTTCCCTATGCATTTCTCTAACTATATTATTCTCAAATGATTGGTATTCTAAACCTGATCCTTCCCACATATTTATATTATTACAATTAATATGCTTACCGACAATAACCTCAATGTGATTATTAATTTCTCTATCACTGGGAAGATAAATCCAAAAGCATAAATCTAAATTGGTGTTATATTTATCATAAATTTTGAGTACACATCCCTGTTCTTTACCATTATTAAATATTTCAGCAACCCCATCAGTATTAATATTATCTTTAAATAATTCATTAATAACAGCATTTACCACATCTTTACTTTTTTTTATTTTTTCATTCCATACAATCATAAAATCTCTCCTTATTAATTAAATTGTTATTTTATTAGATTCCATATCAATATTTTTCATAGTTTTTTCATATATTACATCAAAATTATTAATTATCTTTTTAGAAAAATTAATAATGGTATCAAAGGATTTGTCTATTTCTTCAAAGTCTTTATTTTTACTCCAACTATATAAATAATTTAAAGAATAACTGCTAGTATCCATCCCTAAATATTTTGATACGACATAAGCGATAGATTCGGCTTCAGTTTCATATTTCTCACGATTAGTATTGTATTCTAAATTATTATTTATTAAATTTTGATGTGCTAATCCATGTGCATATTCATGAATTAATACTTTTAAACGCATTAAATTATTTAATCCTTTACCAATTACAATGGTTTTATTTTCAATATCACAATAACCTTTTACTCCATTTTTTAACTCTTCATACTTAACTTTAAAACCATCTTTATATATTGCTTTCACAAAGATATCGGCAACATTATCAGCTCTAGGATCAACTAATAGTGGATTTAACTTTTCTTCTATTTTATCTAGTGGCATATTAGTTTGACTAGCATCAAATACAGTGCCAATTTTAAATCTACTTAACTTTTGACTATAATAAGTTATGGAATCATCATTTTTATTTTTATACTTTTCTTTCTCATCATTATTCAAACTAAATAATGGTTTAAAAATATCTTTCCCATCTTCATTTGTTTTAATTTTTACAATGGTATAAAAAATTGGAAATAATATTTTTATCCCATTTTCATTAGCATTAATACTATATCCCATTTTATTAAAAGTTTGGAGTGGGGCAACATAATTTGCTTTTGGATTTTGCATCCATATTAAACATTGATTATTATATGAATAATTATTAAATTTAACTATGTTATCCAAAAATTTTTTTATATCGGATTCGCTTTTAAAACTTTCAATAGCTTTTTTCTTTAAATCCTTAATTATAGATTTAATATCATTTTCCAATTCTTCTTTTTCTTTAACATCTTTTGTAATATTTATTTGGAAACTTAATTCATTTATATTTTTTAATTGATCTTCTAACAAACATTAATCCTCCTTATATATTAATATTGCTATTGTTAATTTCTTCAAAAGTTTGAAAATCTTGATTTACTGGATCTATATATTCACACATTATAAAAATAGCCTCATCATAACTTTTAGCATTAGTAATTCTTTTAGTCATTTCTTCGGCTTTATCAGGATATCCTGCCTTTTTTAAAGCTTGACTGCATATTCCCATTAAGTTAAAGACATTGCCATTAGCTCCAATAATAGCCGCTTTTGGTTTTTTATCTTTTAAATTAAAGCTATCTTTTAATGGTTTTAAATTCAATTTGGAATCATCAATAGTATAATTATCCCATAGCCATATTTTTGATTCCTCATTATATAAATAAATATAACCTATCCAAGAATCAAATAAGGTATTTTGAAACTCATCTAAAGATTTTGATATCATTGGTTTATTTAATTTGTAATCTTCGCCCTTATTTCTATGATAAGCAATAGTTTCTTCATCTTTGTTATTAGAATTAACTTTTTCTTTTAATCCTGAAATATTTCCAAGCTTTATTAGTTCTTTAATATCATTATAATTTTGATAATTATCATTTAGCATTTTTCCTACACCTTCAAGATAACCATCAAAATGGCAGTAAATACTTTCAACACTACCATCCTTCTTTATTACTCCTATTCTTCCTCTTGTACTCATACATTATCCTCCCTATATATTAATATCTTTTATATAATCATTATCAATATAATCCGATAGCCACATAGCTCCTAATGTATCCCTTATTTTTAATCTAAAAATAGCCAATTTACCTATATCAATTTCTTTATTATTAAGAGAAAAAGCCAAATTTATTAAATTATCATTTTCAAAACTATAAACTTTATCAAAAGAAAAAGAATCACTCACGATTCCTTCATCTTTTAACATTTTTGTAAAACCACCAACCCAATTATTAAGGTTTCCACCACATCCCTGTAATATTAAATACTCATAATTATCGTTTCTTAAATCTTTTACTTCTTTACAAGAAATATTTTTAATTTCTATATTCATGCCTCCTTATATATTTATATCCTTAAAAGGATCTTCCATTTCTTCACAAACAACAAACTTATAATTATTTATAAATTCATCATAACTCATAATAGTATCATCCGATCCATCAGGGTTTCCCTCAAAAACCATTATTTCTTTTTTATTTGATACAAATGATGCTACACCAACACCACCAGTATTTTTATTATAAGTATATAATTCTAATGCTCCATTTTCTTCAAGCTGTTTTTTCGCTTTTATTAATTCATCATAAATAGAATTATTATTTTTTTCTAACATTTTCATATTTCCTCCCATAAAAAAAGGGCTAAAGCCTTTTTAATAAGTTAAATCATTAATTATTTTTAACATTTCTTTTTGTGTTATTTTATTATTACTAGTAAAACTATACTTAATACCATCATATATGAAATCAGCACATAATAAGTCATCTATTTCATAATGTTTGTCCATAAATGATTCGCCTTCTTTTAATTGACTAATAGTATAGAAAATTACCTCACTATCAAATTTATTTTTATCTTTGCCAACATATTTTTTAATAGCTCCAGTAGTATCATCAATTGTAGTCATTTTGTAACCTTCATCAGCATTTGTTGTTAAAAAATTAGCACTTAAACTTAAATCATAATTTTCATTTTTAATAAAATCGGGCATCCATAAATTAACACTAGCTATTGTTTTATTATCATTATTTAGAAATGTTGTATAATATATTTC
>CANQIS010000093.1 GCA_947624115.1 uncultured Bacilli bacterium | reverse complement strand
GCTGGCAAAAGTGTATTAAAAACATTAAATAAGTATTATGCAACAGATTTAGGAATTGCTCAAATTAAAAATAATAACCCAGAATTTAAAAGTTATGTTGTTTTAGAAAATATTGTTTATAATGAATTAATAAATAGAAACTATGAAGTATATATAGGTAAGACTAAAAATGGTGAAGTAGATTTTATAGCTAAGAAAGATGGAAGTATTAAATATATTCAAGTAACTTATGAAATGGCAAGTAATGATAATGTTATTGAAAGAGAATTTGGAGCATATAAATCTATTCTAGATAATTATCCAAAATATGTAATTTCTCTTGATAAAATAGATTTATCTCGTGATGGTATTATTCATTTAAATTTAATTGATTTTCTATTAGGTGAAGATTTCTAATTAATATATAAAAAAATATTTTAATGTTGATAACTTATGGATTATTAACACTTTTTTAAAAATAAAATTTAAACTATATAGTAAATTTTTTGGATAATTTATTTTGCAATTACTAAGTTAAATTAATTTACAAATTTATAACTTATAACACTTATAACACTTGTTCAAAAAAATCAAAAAGTGTTGACTGGGGGGGGTAATATTTTATAATAAAAACATAGGATAGAAGGTATGTCTTATGAAATTGAAAAATAAAAATATATTAATAATTTTGAGTATAGGAATAGTACTAATAATTAGTATGCTTTTTGTGTTAAAGAAGGATACTGAATATAAAGAATTACCTAAAGTAAAAATAAAAGAACAATTAAATAATAAACAATTTGCATTAATGCTTGAACAAGATAATGGAGAATATAAAGAAAGTGAAGGAGAACTACCAACCGAAGGATATGTATTTAATAAAGAAAAAAGTGGTTGTACTGATATAAATGGTAAAATAATAAATAATGCCTTAGATTATGATTATGAAAATTACATTGTCTTATTAGATACAAGTAAATCAAGTTATTGTTATCTATATTATGATATTGAACCAAATATAAGTTATTTAAGGAATAAAGATGCAGATAATCATTTAACAGTTGAATTAACCGGAGGAATGTATCGTTATCAAGGGATATATACCGATGATATAAGAAATTATATTTGTTTAGGAGATAATTGTTGTAAATCAGAAGAATGTAATGCTGATACAAATGATTATATGTACAGAATAATTGGAATTAATGCTAAAGGAGAATTGAAAGTCATTAAAAAGACGGCTTTAACTGATGCAATGTGGTGGTATTCAACTAATAAATCTGATGTCAATTGGCCAGACAGTGAATTATTTCATAAATTAAATGATTATGAAGAGGGAACATATAAAGATAGTTCATTTTATAATGGTTTAAATCAAAATTTAAAAAATTTAATTATTAAAAAAGATTGGATTTATGGAAAAATTGTTGAAATGCAATGGAAAAGTGACGAGATATATAAAATGGAAACAGGAAAACAAGAGGCACCCTATCATAAAAAGAATGAAAATGATGAAAACTATGTAACAGATTATTATTTATGGAACGAAAGTGTTTTAACATTTATTGGTTTACAATATATTCATGATTATATGTTTGCTTATCCGGGAGGTAATCCAGAAAGTAATACTGCTGCTTTAAATAGTTGGATACATTTAAGTCATAATGAAAAAAAACATGCAAATAAGAGTATTTTTGATGGTGCTGAATATCTTTTAAGTAAATTGGGTTATTGGAATTCAGGCAATTATAATGCTTGGTATATTCGAGCAGATGGTAATATACCAACGAGTGGTGGCTATAATGGTTATCAAGGAATTAGGCCTGTGTTTTATTTATCAAATGATATAGAATTATCGGGTGAAGGAACTTTATCTAATCCTTTTAGGGTATTTTAAAATGGTATAATTTGACAAAAGATAAATTCTTCGTTATAATGGTAACATAAGTTACCTATAAAGGATTGGGGGAATCTAAATGCCTGCAGTAAGTAATGTAACTAAAGAAGCCATTATTAAAAAAGCAGTTGTGATGATTAACAAAAAAGGTTGGGATAGTCTAAATGCTCGAGATCTTGCCAAAGAGTTAAAAATATCTACTAAACCTTTATATCGTATTTATCAAAATATGGATGAAATAAAAAAAGATATTTATGAAGAAATTTATAAGCAATATGATGAATTTATTACAAGTCGCGTAGATAATAAAAAAGCCTTAGTAACTTTATGTGTGGCTTATGTTGAATTTGCTAAAACTTATAAAAATTTATTTGTTAGTTTGTTTTTATCCAATAATTTAAAATGGAAAAGTATTGATGATGTTTTAAATGAAAAATGGAATCAAGGAGCAATTATTAATTTAGTCAATAAACAAGGTTATACTTTTAATGAAGCCAAAGAATTATTTATGCATGTTTGGTTATATGCCAATGGCCTAGCAACTTTAATTGCCACGAATAAAATTGATATTGAAGATAAAGAAATAATTGTTAGAATAATAAAAATATATAAAACTTTAGAAAAATAAGGTTAATTTTGGAGAGGATATTCGAAAATGATATTCGAAAATCGAAAAAATATAACTAACTTTTAGCGAAAAATTGTACTTAAAATATAAAAATAAAGTCAAGGCTAAACAAAGCAATAAATTGGCCATTGACTTTATTTTTAATTTTAAGATAATGCTAATCGCTAAGAAAAGTTAGAAATATTTATAAGTTGTTTGAATATGGTATCTTATTTATAAAGAATTTCAATATCAAAACATTTAAAAACTAAGATGTAAAATATTTCATTACAAGATATACATATGCTATCTTTAAAATTTCTAATCCAAAATATTTGGAATATATCTAATTATATATGGTGTTTTTCTTATTTCGAATATCCAAATCAAAATTTTATACCATTTCGAATATCGTTAAACTAATTAACACTTTAGAAAAATAACTTTTAAATAAGTTAAGACTTTGTTATAATATTTTTTGTGGTGGTAGAAATGAAAAAAGTAGTTATTAGTTTTATAATTGTATGTTTACTTATTATGCATATACCTTTAGTTAAAGCGGAAAATAAAGTTAAAGTGTATATGTTTACTAAAAGTGGTTGTCCAGCATGTGAAACGGCTTATGAGTATTTTTATGATTTACTTGAAAAAGAACCAGATTTATTTGAACTTGTGACTTTACAAGTTTGGAATGGTGAAGATAGTCAAGGTAATTGGTTACTCGCTAGTGAAGATTTACTTAATTTAATGCGTAAATCATTAGAATATTTTGATGAAGATACCGAAAGATTAAAAACTCCCACTATTGCTGTTGGTGATTACTTACAAGTTGGGGCCGGAGATATGGAAGATTTTTATGACCGAATAGTAGAGTTAAAAAATAGTGATAACCCAGTAGATCGAATTAGTGAAATTGCTAAAAAAGAAAAAATTGATATTGATAAATTAAAAGGCGTTAAAGAAGAAAACAAAGATGAAAGTGGTAAATATGATATTTATGTATTAATTGGTATATTTGTCTTTTTAATCGGTGGTTTTGGAGCTTTATATATATTTGGTAGAAAAAAGTAGATTGAAATATATCTATTTTTTTATGTTATATGTATCAAAACTAGTAATAGATGCATAATATTAATATAGATATATTGTAGTAATTAAACAGTTAATATGTAGTAAATAACTTGACATTAGTAAAACTATATGCTATTATCATAAATAGAAAGCGAGATGATTTTATGGCTAGTATGACAAGTGCAATTAACATTAATGTAGATACGAAAATAAAAGATGAAGCAACAGCTATTTTAAAAGGTTTAGGCTTAAATATGAGTACATTTATTAATATGGCTTTAACACAAGTAGTTAAAAGAAATGGCGTACCATTTGAAGTAGTAAATCCAACACCTAGTAAAGAAATGTTAGAAGCATTAAAAGAAGTAGATGAAATGATTAATAATCCCAAAAAATATCCTAGATATAATAATTGGGAAGATTTAAAGAAAGCCTTATTATCTGATGACTAAGTATAAATATGAAGTAGTGTACTCTGCAAAATTTAAAAAAGGTTTAAAAAAATTCTAAAACAAGGAAAAAATATTGATGAATTAAAAGATGTAATCGATAAACTAGCATTTAAAAAAGAACTAGACCTAAAATATAGAAACCATAAACTTATAGATGATAAAAATTATAAAAACTGTTGTGAATGTCATATAAGACCAGATTGGCTATTAATTTATCGATATAATGATAATGAATTGTTGCTATTATTAATGAATACGGGAAGTCATAGTGATTTACTTAACAAATAAAGGTTTAAGTCTTTTTTATTTTGCTTTATTTTTAATATCAAAAAAAATAAGTCCTTGCGAACTTATTTAATTAACTAGGTAAATTATAATCATTAGAAATAAATACTCTTTTACCATTATCATCAACTTTATAATCGACTACGGTAACAATACCTTTATCAGTTTCAACATTAATGGTAATTCTTAATTCATATCCAACAATACCACTACCATCTTTATTTAATATAACTGTTGCTTTTCTATTTAAAGCTGGTATTGAACCTTCTTTGATATTTGGTATTTTTAAATTTCGAACATCTTTTTGAATTCTTACAGTTTCGGTTTCCATTAAATTATTAATTTCTTTAGTCATATCTTCATTTTTATATAAATCAATACTAACTGCACATCCTCCAGTTGATTTATCTACTGCAAGTAAATATTCATTAGTGTCATATTCAGTGTTACCATATTTACATTCGGTAACTGATGGTTTTTCTGGTTCAGTTGTTGTATTTTTATCTTTAATAATTAATTTTGTTTCTTTAACATTTTCATTACCAGCATCATCTTTGGCAGAAATCTTTATACTATAGGTACCACTTTCTTTAAATGCACTGTAATCTATTTTATTACCATCTTCATCAGTACCGGCTTTATAAAAAGCAATTGTACAATTTTTATTAGAATTATCAGTACATGATTTAACAAAGTCTTTCGCTTTATAAGAGTCATTTTCATTAATGGTTACTTCTTTAACTTCTAATTCTGGCATAATGGTATCGACAACTTTTAATTTAGTATTATGAGATTCATCACCAACCGTAACTTTAACATCATATTCGCCAGCTTTACTAATATCAAAATTTTCGGGATATTCAATATCGATATCATCTAATTCGACGTTTTCAATCTTCGCAAAGAAAATATCTTTGGAATATTTTTCATTTACTTCAACTGTGGCTTCGCTTTTTAAACTTAAAGTACCTTGCGGTTTATTTTTGTCTTCACCTTCAAAGTTTCTTGTTACAATAAAGCATATAATAATGCCAATAACACAAATACCAATAATAATAGCATTAATAATGGTTCTTCGTGTATTATGAACGTGATCGTAGAAAAATTTTTTTGCCATATAAAATACCTCTATCCTTAATATAACTTAATCATAACATAATATACATAAATTTGCTAGACTTATTTGTTTTACTTTACATAGTTTGGCATATAATTTTAATGCACAAATACTTGCATTATCCTTATATTTATGGTATTATTTGATATGCAATTTAATTCTTGAGTTTGACAGTTGAAGAAAATAAAAACTCTCATAAAGTCCCATAAATAAAGGAAAAAATGAGAGTTTTTTTGTTTAAAAAATGTTGCGTACTATTCTATTTTTTAATAGTATCAAAAATTTTTTTAAAATTTTCGTAAGTATTTATTTCATAGTCTGTTCTAAAGCTAAATATTTCATGTAAATCATCTGTTAAATCATCCCTTGTATAAGCAGGACGATAACCATAACCTTTTTCTTCAAATACTTCCATATCTCGAAGTTTTTCAATTATTTGATTATTTGTATATTTATAATCTAATTTATTTTCTAATATTCTGTATATTAATAAAGATATAAAACAAGTTAGGAAATGAGCTGTAATTCGGTCTTCTCTTGATAAATGTATTGTTCCTGAATCAAAGTCAGTTTTTAATATTCTAAAACTTTCCTCTATTTCCCATCTGTTTTTAGATATATTTAATATGTCTTGTATATCTCCGACTAAATTGGTTGTAATACCATAATAACCATCATATTTTTCTTCTTCCTTAATTATTTCTTCATCTATTGAATAAGTATAAAAATATTTTTCTTTTTTGTTTTC
>CANQIS010000092.1 GCA_947624115.1 uncultured Bacilli bacterium | reverse complement strand
TAATGAGATTATTTTTGATAATAATGAAAAATTGAATTTAGTATCTAAAAGTTGTAGAAAGGAATTGGTATAATGAAATTTGATATTTATGTATTAAGTAGTGCTATATTAAATTCATTAGTTGAATTATATGTTATTGGAAAAATACTAAATAAAAGGGTGATTTATAATAAAAATAGGTATAATTTTATTATAACAATGTTATGTTTAACAATATATCAAACGATAACATATTTATTAACAAATAGTTTTATTAGACCAATATTGTCTTTGATTGCAATAATATGTAGTAGTAAATTTTTATTTAAAGAAAAATGGAATAAATCGATTATAAGCTCTTTTATTTCTTGGTTAATTATTTTAGTGTCGGAAATAATTTTTATGATTTTTGATTATTTTTTGTTTGGGTTAAATATAGATCAAATTCAAGAACAGACAATTGGTAAATTAATATTTAATTTGATAATATTTGCTATAACTGTAATAATTATAAATATCAAGCCATTACTTATTAATGTTAGAAATTTTGCCGATAAATTTTATGATATAAAAAAAAATTTTTTAACAAAACTAATTTTTTTAACAGTATCAGCATTTAGTATTGGAATTTATTTAATAAATTTTAATGTAGATACATATATGTCTTTTATTTTAATTTTAATAGTTATAATAATATACATTTTTATATTAATTTCTCTTTTTAATGAAAAGAATAATAATATGAGAATGCAACAAAACATAGAATCTATTTCAGCAAATTTGGATGAATATGAAAGTATGTTAGATTATCAGCGTGTTGCAAATCATGAAAATAAAAATCAATTATTAGTAATAAAAGGAAAAATAAAAAAAGGTGATTCAGATATTATAGATTATATTGATAATTTAATTAAAGATAGTAGAGAAGATAATGAGATTTTTTATGGAAAGACAAAATTAATTCCAACTGGTGGGTTACAGGGACTTATTTATTATAAAGGTTTGTTAATTAGAGATAAAAATATAGATTTATATTTAGAAATAAATAGGAATATAAAAAGTTTTCCATTTAAATCTTTAAGTGTAAATGAAAATAGTAATTTATGTAAGATAGTTGGTGTATGGATTGATAATGCTATTCAATCAGTGGAAAACCTTGAGGAAAAGAAAATTGGAATAGATATTTTTTGCGATAAAAATGAATTGATAATTCAAGTTTTCAATAATTTTATAGGAGAGTTAGATTTAAATAGAATCGATGATGTCGGATATACTACAAAGGGTAAAGGTCATGGGTATGGATTATGTTTGGTAAAAAATATAATAGAAAATAATAGCAATTTTAAGAATATAAAGAAAATAAATAAAAATGTTTTTATTCAAGAATTACAAATTAAAAAATAAATTTCTAATTGAAATTAAATTAAAAACTATCACAAATCTTTAATTAATTTTGTGATAGTTTTTTAATCTAGCTTTATTAATTATTTAATTAATGATTTTGGGCATTCAGGTTCATCAACCCAAAATAGAATACATGCACTACTTCCTAAAGAAGCAACAAAACTAGCAACTGTAGCAATTACAGATGAAATTAAAGCCATATCTCACACCTCTTTTCATATTATCTATGTTTAAATAAAATTTAAACCAAAATTAAATATATTTTTTGTAATTATTGTATGGTAATTTAAATATCTTATATACAGTTGGTGATATCATGAAACATTGAAGTACTATCGATATTAATATACTATTTGATATAAATTGGTTTTCAGTAAATAATGCAAATATAATCATTATACAAGCTATTATTGTTGAAATTATTTTAAAAAATAGTCTTCTTTTTTTATTTACAATAGGTCTTTTATATGTATCTGCTGGTGCATTTTTTATTATGAATAATATACTAATAATACCAATTATAATTTTTAAGTAATTTGGTAATTCAAGTATAGTACATATAAATGGAAGTATTATAAAAATTAATAATGATGATACAAGACAAATCCAACTTTTTGTAGCATGCAGACCAAAAGATGGCATTCTTATTAAATTATAAAAAAGAACAAAAATAAGAGTTTCTTTTAATAATCCTAATAAATATGAAACTAATAGTATTATGACTGTTTTGGTAATTAAAATATATATTGATTCTAATCCATATTTAATTATGGATATTTTCTCATCGTCAAAATTATTGTATTTTTTTAACATATTAATTTGTTTATTAATAATTACGTCTCTCACTTGTATTTCTCCTTTATTCTATTTAATAATATCATTTAAAGTCTTGATGGATAGTTAATATTAATGAAACTTTAATTTGTTTACTTGAATTGGTGATATGAGTATAAAATTAGAATACAAATGTCATTTCATACATATAAATATATATTATACGCAAATAGCGAATTTTGTTTTTTATAATTTGGTAAAATTATAGAATACCATTTTTTGTTGTGGCAAATTATGTCGTTTTTTGATGACTCTAATTTGTTGAAAAATGCCTTTATAAAGGGTATATTTAAATTGTAAACGAATTTTACAAGAAGGAGGATTTTTATGAGAGGAAAAGTAAAATGGTTTAATAATGACAAAGGTTATGGCTTTATAGAGTATAAAGAGGGTGAAGATATTTTTGTACATTATAGTACGATTTTATCGGAAGGATATAAAACCTTGGTAGAAGGTCAATATGTTGAGTTTGAATTAGTTAAAACTGATAAGGGTTTACAAGCTAAAAACGTTGTCGAGATTAAAACTGCTTTGGTATAGTAGTTTTTTTTGTAATTTATTAAAAAAAATGATATAATTAATGTAGGAGGATGATATTATGAAATTTAATATTAGAGGACAAAAAGTGGAAGTTACTGACGCAATTAAGACATATGTTGAAAAAAGGATTGGAAAATTGGATAAGTATTTTTCAAATTCTACGGATTTGGTAGCTAATGTTTTATTAAAAGTTAAAGGAAAAGATCAGACTGTTGAAATAACTATTCCAATTCAAAAAATGGTATTGAGAGCAGAGGATACGAATAAAGATTTATATGCAGCTATTGATTTAGTTTCTGAAAAATTGGAACGCCAAATCAGAAAAAATAAAACAAGAATTATGCAAAGAAAGACAAAAGATACAAATATTGATTTTAATATTGATTATGATAATTCTAAGTTTGAAGAGGATAAAAATAATGTTGTTAAAAGAAAACAATTCGAGGCAAAGCCTATGAGTGAAGAAGAAGCTATTTTACAAATGAATATGTTGGATCATGAATTTTTTGTTTATCAAGATAGCGAAACAAATCGTATATGTGTTTTATATAAAAGAAAAGATGGAGATTATGGAATTATAGAAACAAAATAGAGGTTTTAGCCTCTATTTTATTTCTATAATATATAAGAATTTATGTTGTAACTTATTATAGAATGAGATAGATTAATTTAAATAATTGTTTAATCTTAATTAATATTCTTTATGTAGAATTTATAAAAATTAAGAAAGTTATTAATATTAATTAGTATGGTAATGAAATTAGAAAGAATTTTGTATTCTTAAAATTGACAAAATGTTTGTAATTTTGTAGAAATTTAAGATTATATTTTTATCTAGTTCATTTTTTCAATTATTTTATGATGATAATAAAAAGAGTAATTTATATTGAATTAGTTAATAAAGAAGAGGATTTTAATAAATCTGTTGAATTTTTAATTAAATTTTATTAATTTAATTATTAAAAAACTATTATTTTACTTGATTTTTTGATAAAATATAGATTAGGAGTTGATTATATGAATTTTTTTAAAAAGATTTTTGATCATGAATATAAAGAATTAGAGAGATTTAAGGCTATTGCTGATAAGGTAGTAGCATTAGATTCTAAGATGTCTAAGATGAAAGATGAAGATTTAAAAAAACAAACAGATATATTTAAAAATAGACTTGCAAATGGTGAAACTTTAGATGATATATTAGTTGAAGCTTTTGCAACGGTTAGGGAAGTAGCTAGTAGAATTTTAGGAGAGAAACCTTTTTATTCTCAAATATTAGGTGCGATAGCTATTCATGAAGGTAATATTGCGGAATTAAAAACTGGTGAAGGAAAGACATTAACAACAACTCTACCTGCTTATTTAAATGCTTTGGAGGGAAAAGGCGTTCATGTTATTACTGTTAATGAGTATTTAACTGAAAGAAATGCTGAATGGATGCGTGGTATCTATGAATTTTTAGGTTTGAGTGTTGGTATAAATCGTCATGATTTATCGCCAAAAGAAAAAAAAGAAGCTTTTGATTGTGATATTACTTATACGACTAATAATGAAATTGGTTTTGATTATTTAAGAGATAATATGGTAGTTAAGGCTGAAAATCGTGTTTGTAGAGGATTAAATTATGCGATTATAGATGAAGTTGACTCCATTTTAATTGATGAAGCTAGAACTCCTCTTATTATTTCTGGTGGGGCAATGCAATCTGCTAATTTATATGTTCAAGCTGATAGTTTTGCAAAATCTTTGAAAGAAAATGATGGTTATGTTTTTGATGAAAAAACTAAGTCTGTTGTTTTAGATGAAAAGGGTATTGCTCAAGCAGAACAACATTTTAATATTCAAAATTTGTATGATATACAAAATACAAATTTAGTTCATTATATTAATCAAGCTTTAAAAGCAAATTATAGTATGAAAAAAGATATTGATTATGTTGTAGCTGATGATAAAGTAGTCATAGTTGATCAATTTACTGGTCGTTTAATGCAAGGTAGAACTTATTCTGATGGATTGCATCAAGCAATTGAAGCTAAAGAAAATGTTAGTATTCAACAGGAAACTAAAACATTAGCGACTATAACATTTCAAAATTTATTTAGAATGTATAATAAGTTATCAGGTATGACAGGAACAGCTAAAACTGAAGAAGAAGAATTTAGGGATATATATAATATGTATGTTATTTGTATTCCAACTAATAAACCTGTTATAAGAGAAGATTGTAAGGATTTAATTTTTGCAACTAAAGATGGTAAATATAAAGCTATTGTTTCGGAAATTAAAGAAAGATATGAAAAAGGTCAACCAGTTTTAGTTGGAACGATTGCTGTTGAAACAAGTGAATTAATCAGTAAAATGTTAACAAAAATACATATTCCACATGAAGTTTTAAATGCTAAAAATCATGCTAGAGAAGCAGAAATAATAGCTAAGGCTGGTGAAAAAAAAGCTGTAACTATTGCTACTAATATGGCAGGTCGTGGTACAGATATTAAATTAGGTGAAGGTGTACAAGAATTAGGTGGTTTATGTGTTATTGGAACTGAAAGACATGAATCTAGAAGAATTGATAATCAGTTAAGAGGTCGTGCTGGACGTCAAGGAGACCCAGGTTTAACACAGTTTTGTGTTTCATTTGAAGATGAATTGATGGTTAGATTTGGAACTGATCGTGTAAAACCAATGTTACAAAAGTTAGGTTTTGATGGTGAGGCATCGATTCACAATAAAATGTTGTCAAGTTCAATCGAATCAGCACAAAAGAGAGTTGAGGGAAATAACTTTGATATTCGTAAACAATTATTACAATATGATGATGTTATTAATCAGCAAAGAAAAATAATATATGAAAAAAGAAATATTATTTTAGATAGTGAGTCGATTCATGATGTTATATTAGAAAGTTTTAAAAATTATGTTAGTGATTTAGTTTATGCTCATGTAATTGATGGTAATAATGAATTATCTGAACAAAACTTAAGTGAAATGCTGGAAACAATAAATGAACAGTTTTTAAAAACACCTATTTCAAAAGAAAGTTTAGAGAATAAAAACTTAGAAGATACAATTGATTATATATATGGTAGATTGGTGGATGAATACGAACAAAAGTTGTCATCTGTTCCAACTGAAATAAATAATGAATTTGAAAAAGCTGTTTCATTAAGAGTTATTGATATGCATTGGATGGAACATATAAATACTATGTCTCATTTAAGAGAAGGTATACATTTAAGAGGATATGCCCAGGAGAATCCTTTACGTGCTTATACTAAAGAAGGATATGATTTATTTGATCAATTATTAATGACTATTGATAGAGAAACTACTGTTTATTTGATGAAGGCAGAAATTCGTCAAAATATTGAAAGAAAGCAAGTAGCAAAAGGTGAAGCAGTTTCAAATAA
>CANQIS010000091.1 GCA_947624115.1 uncultured Bacilli bacterium | reverse complement strand
AGTGAATATCAAAATATAAATAGTTATAAAGAAATAGAGGAAGAAGGAAATTAAATGGGAAAAATGAAAATAGTAAGCCAAAGTGGAGAATTAACCATCTTTGCAAATGTATTATCAATAGGTCAAAGACAGCCTAAACAAGTAATTGGAGACCAATTAAAAGAATTATTAAACAAGAAAGAAGTATCTAGTGAAGATTTAACTGCAGAATTAGGTAATAGTTATCGTGATACCATTACAAGAGTATTAGACGACAAAGAAATACCTAAAAAACAATTTATTGATAAAATAATTAACTTATTTGATTTAGATAATGATTATTTTATGGATAAAGAATTAAACAATGTAATTATTACAGATGGTAACATTGTAGTTGGTAAATATGCTACTAACGATAGAGCATTAGAAGTTAAAAAACAATTAGATGTAATTATTGATGAATGTTATAGAGCAGGAAAACCTATATCAATAAATATGCCAAAGGAGTAATAAGTAATGACAAAAGAAATAATGATTAGTCAACCAATGAATGGAAAAACAAACGAAGAAATTAGATTAGAAAGACAAGAAATTATAAATAAATTAAATAATATGGGATATGATGTTGTAGATACTATAATTAGTGATGAAGCACCACAAAATTGTGATGAAGCAATCTATTATTTATCAAAATGCATAGAGTTTATTTCTAAAGTTGATTGTGTATATTTTATGCACGGTTGGGAAAAAGCAAGGGGTTGCAAAATAGAACACCAAGTTGCTGTTGAATATGGCAAAGAAATTATGTATGAAAATTAGATAAAATGTGTAGCGCTTTTCTATAAGGGAATATAGGAGAGTGAATAAATGAGTTATAAAATTGGAGATACAATCCAAATTAAAAAACAAGAAACTACTTTAGAGCAGACTTTTAATGATATATTATCTGTACTTCGTTCTCCAAAAATGAAAGAAGCAGATAAATTAACATGGTGCAGTAGTGCTTTAAGTATTCTTGAAGAAATGTATAAAAAAGATGAATTAGGTAGTGTCAAAGTAGCAAAACACAAACTAATTCCTATATTATTAAAATTAGTTGAAGGGAGCCGAGTAGAAAATATGGCTTTCTTTTTTGATTTTTATAAAAAGACATATTGTTTTTGTGCAAGAAGAGATTTTGAGTGTTTTGTAGATTATATAGAATGGAATATGCCTAAAAAGGTTTTATCAAATCGTAGAAATGTATTAAAACCATATGTCGATGCTTTAAATAGAATCGCATTTGATGATAGATTACAATATTTAATTGTTTCATATGCTCCATCAATGGGTAAATCCTACCTAGCAACATTGTTTACAGCATGGGGGTATGGATTAAGTATAAATAATTCTGTTATAAGAATGTCATATTCCGATGAGTTAGTACTTGGTTTTAGTAGGACTGTTAAGGGAATTATATGCAGTCCTGAATTTGCAGAAATATTTCCATTATTTAAATTATATAATGGAAAACCATTTGAGGTAGAAAGAGAATCAGATTGGAAGATAAAAAATGCAAATGTTCCTAAATCAAATCACATTGCTCGTACTCGTAGTGGTTCAACTACTGGAGAAAGAGCATCATTTGCAATTATTTTTGATGATATGACTAAAGGAGCAGAAGAAGCAAATAGTGAATCTATTCATAAAGGAATATATGACAAATGGAATACAGAATGGTGGAATAGACGTGATGGGCAAAAATGTAAGTTTATATTTGTTGGTACACAATGGACGCCAGAAGATATATTAAATAGAGTTATTGAAGATAGAAATAAAGTATCACCATTACAAGAAACTGATAATCCATATGTAATGGAAAGTGAAGATAAATCTACTATTGTTATCCGTGTACCTATGCTTGATAAAGATCATAAAACTACTTGCCCAGAAGTATATCCACAAAATATTGCTGAGCAAATAGAACAAAATACAGACCCTTTTCTGTTTAGCTGTGTTTATCAACAAGAACCAATAGCACCAACAGGAAGGGAGTTTGCCTGGGAATGTATTAGAACATATACAGACATTCCTAACAATTTAACACCTAATTCAATGGCAACGCTAGATACAGCAAGAAAAGGTAAAGACAATGTATCTATGCCAATATTTAAAAACGATAATAATAGCAATCATTATTTAATTGATGCAATATATAAACAAAAGCCAATGGACGATTTATACGATGAAATAATAGAAAAAATAATTGATAATAGGATTACTACTTTAGTAATTGAAAATAATATTGATACATCTTTAAAAAAATTATTAACAGAGAAGTTAAAAGCGAAAAATGTATTTTGGTGTACTATTATAGAAAAATATAATACTGTAAAAAAAGAAGAACGTATTAAGAATAATAGAGGAATTGTTCAAAAACAAATTATATTCCCAGATAAATCTATTATAAGACCTAATACGGATATGGGTAGAATGATGGATAACATAACAAAGTATTCATTTGATAAGCCAAATTTACATGATGATGGTATTGATAGTGTATGTATGTATGCAAGTGAAATTATTATGGGAAAAGGTACACTATCAAAGCCAAAAGCAATTCGTAGACCATTTTAATACAAACACTTGTTCCTATTTTAGACCTCATAACTAACTAAATTCTCATAAATAAGATATAAAGTAGTCGTACCAAGCCGTTTTCCCTTCAAGGCTGGTATAAGTGCTACACGGGAGCATAACCGTAAATTTATTTATTGTTGTGTTCCCAACATTTCTTATTTTGGGAATTACAAAATAGTGAAATGAGGTGAATTATGGACAATAAAGTAGCAGAACAAGAAGTTAAACAAGATGAAACATCAGCACAAAGACCAACAGACCAGCCAATTGCAACGGTTAAAGTTGAAGATCCTATTTTCTATGGTAGAAGAGTTATTTATGCTGATTATACAGAAGACGAAATGAATGAACAAACAATTGCACAAATATTAAATGATTATTTTTCAATTCATCAACAAAATGCTTATGAAATAGATTATTTAGAAAAATATTATAGAGGTTTTCAACCAATATTAAATAAAATTAAAGAGGTTAGACCTACTATTAATAATAAAGTAGTGGAAAACAATGCTTATTTTATTACAGAATTTAAAAAAAGTTATGTATTTGGTGAACCAATTCAATATGTTCAAAGAGGAGATATAGCAAGTGAGGAAGTAGCAGTATTAAATAGCTATATGCTAGCAGAATCTAAACATCCAAAAGATACAGAACTAGCAGAAAGTTTATATTGTTCTGGTATTGGTCACCGTATGGTTTTACCAGATATTAACGAAGATAGCCCGTTTGATATACAAAACTTAGATAGTAAAACAACATTTTGTGTTTATTCAAGTGGTTTAGGGCATAAAAAACTATTTGGTTGTACTTATACAAAAGGTGTTAAAGATAGTACAATTCGTGGAAGCATATATACAAAAAATGGTTTTTATACATTAAATAAAGGGATTGCTGAAACAGCATTTACTGTTAAATATGTAGAACCGCATATAATGGGTACTATTCCTATTATTGAATATTACTTAAATAAATCAAGATTAGGAATTATTGAAGTAGTTATGAGTATATTAAATGCTTTAAATAGAATATCATCTGGAGATTTAGATGGATTAGAACAATTTGTACAATCAATATTGGTTTTCGTAAATCAAGATGTTAGTAGAGATGACTTTGAAGAATTACTTGATTTAGGAGCTATCAAAATAGCAACATCTGACCCTAGTAGACCAGCTGATATAAAACAAATGACAGATGATTTATCACATGCAGACACAAAAGTATTACATGATAGATTGTTTAATACAGCACTACAAATTGTAGGTATTCCAAAAATGGAAGATAAAGCAAGTGGTGGAGATACAGGACAAGCTAGATTATTAGGTGAAGGTTGGACAATGGCAGACGAAAGAGCAAAACAAGATGAAATGTTCTTTAAAATGTGTGCTAATGAAGAATTAAAAATAATCTTAATGATATGTAGATTAACTCCTAATAGTGGAATAAATACATTAACAATTAAAGATATTGAACAAAAATTCACTAGAAATAAATCTGATAATTTCCTAGTTAAATCACAAGGAATGATGAACCAAATACAAAGTGGTATTGCTCCAGAAGTTGCAATTACTACAAGTGGTTTATATAGCGATTCTAATGAAGTATATAACAAGACAATGGAATTCTACGGTGGAATTGAAAATTGGATTAAGTTATTCGTAGATAAAGCAAGTAAACAATTAAATGGAAATAAAAAAGAGAATAGCGATGGAAGTCTTAAGACGACATCTACTTTAGAGGATGAGTCCAAAGAGGATAAAAAAGAGGCATTATAAGAGACTTGGGAAGAGTACTATTCCTGTAAAGCCTTATATGTAAGCCCAGTTTTGGGAACTTTTCGAAGCCCCTTAACCATGTGGTATTAGTTTAAAGGTAGAACTACAGCCTTCCAAGCTGTTGGTATCAGTTCGATTCTGATATATCACTCCATGCTCCCATGATGAAACTGGCAGACATGTAGGACTTAAAATCCTATGCAGAAATGCGTATAGGTTCAAATCCTATTGGGAGCACCATCTAGTATTAGCCTAATTTGGTAAGGCACTACATTTGGGATGTAGAGATTGTAGGTTCAAATCCTTCATACTAGACCATGATATGCTGTGATAATTGGTAGTCGAGTGGTCTTGAAAACCATTGGTCGTAATGACTTGTAGGTTCGAGTCCTACGCATATCGCCATGTACACTTACTCAAATTGGTGAAGAGGACAGTTTGCTAAACTGTTAGGTCAATCATATTGACATAGAGGTTCAAGCCCTCTAGTGTACGCCATATTTTGATTGGGAAAAAATGAAAGTATTTTTGCATGAGGATTATTGCAAAGTAATGCTCTAGTTTTTCTAAAATATATTGCTACCTTTATAGGTAGTGTACTGATGATATAGGTAGATAGAAAGATAGGTAGATAATTATGATAGTAAAGGTACAACAATTTAAAGATGGTTGGGTAGGACCATACGAAGAACAAATATATTCTAATGTTGAAAGAGTATATAGAATAAAAGATAGACAAGAAAATGAATTTTTACAATTAAAAATAAAAGAACAAGACCAATTGGAACTTATACCAGTAACAAAAATTGATGAAGAAGGTAATCATCCTTCATTGGTTGGTGCTATTTGGTTAATGAACAACGAAGGTAAAACAATAGAAAGATTAGTTTAGATAAAATTATCTATATCATTAGTACAGTGCTTATAAAAAGCATTAATTTGCCTATCATAGAGGGCATAAATCTATGACACTCAATCGTTGAACGCGAGACAACTATAAAAACGCAAGAGTGGGGAAGGAAAAGAATATGAACGATGTAATCGAAAGTGTATTAAACGATGAAACATTAACAACAAATGGAGAAAGAGTAGAAGCAATTAAGAAAGGTTTAGCGACATTGGTTATACCAAAAGATAAATATAACGATTTAAGTGCTAAATTAAAAACTACTGAAAGTAACTATTCTACATTAAGTAATGAGTATGAAGAATTTAAAAAATCTAAAATGACTGAAGATGAAAAGAAACAAGCCGAAATAGATGAATTTAATTCTAGAAAACAAGAAGTTGCTAAAAGTGAAAGTAAGTATGCTGTTAAAGATTTATTTGAAGAAAAAGGTATCAAATTAGAAAAGGAAAAAATGGATAAAATTCTAAATGATATTGTTACTGATAATAAAGAACAAACATTAGCAGTAGCCAATACTATTGCAAGTGTACTATTGGAAACAGCAGAGCAAACTAAAAAGCAAACAACAGTAGATTTATTAAATGGAACACCTAAACCAATAGTAGGTAATCCAAATAATAACAATGCAAGTAATCTTGATACATACAAGGCAAAACTTGATGAGGCAATAAAAAATAAAGATGTTGTTGCACAGGCAACATATACTCGTTTAATGCAAGAAGAACAACAAAAACAATTAAAACCAAAAATGTAAAATGTAGCACTTCATTTAAAAGCAAGGGAATAGAAATTTTAGATGAGGTGAAAGAATTATGACAGGAACTGAAACTGTAATGTCATTTGCTTGTCCTAACTATTCAGGAATGTTATACAACAAAGCAAATACA
>CANQIS010000090.1 GCA_947624115.1 uncultured Bacilli bacterium | reverse complement strand
TGGTGTCCCAGGAGGGATTCGAACCCCCGACCGCTGCCTTAGAAGGGCATTGCTCTATCCAGCTGAGCTACTGAGACAGTTGTGTTCCTTTTAGAACACTTTGATTATACACCAAATATTTATTTTATTCAATAGTTTTTAAAACACTTTTTATAATTTCTTCATTTTCAACATAAATATTTACTTCTTTTACATCATAATTATCTCTTACAGATAGTCCAATGGTGTAAATAACTTCTTCTAAAATTGATTTTTCATCATAGTTATTAAATATGTAGGAATTAAAGTTTAAATCCAATTTGTCAATTGTTTCTTCAACAGCTAATAATTTAGTATTACTATTTAAGTAACTCATTAAATTACTATTATAAACTGATGAACTTGTTAATTCTTCAACAATAATTTTAATTTTATCTCTATCATCATTCATGTACTTTGTTACTGGTACATAATAGGTTTTATCGTTATATTTATTTACATAGTATATAGTAACATCATTAATATTATTAGTATTTTCAATATCGTATTGTTTGTTAATACCGTATTTTCGATTTAAAACACTTGGCAGATTTATACCTGTTTTTGGTAATTTATTTAAAATTTGACCGTCAATATAAATAATTATATCATTGACATTTTCAAGGCTTGTTAAGGTATAAACTAAAGCCTCTATGACTTGTTCTTCATATTGTTCTGTAACATCTAATAATTCTTCTGAAAAATTAACTTTTAAAACACCATCTTTATATTCGATACTTAATACTTTGGTATCGCTTGGTAATACGGCTTTAAAGCCATTGGGAACTTTTCCTTCTGAAGAACTACCTTTTATTAATATGTTAATTAATTCTTCGGCTTTTTTTTCTATTTCTGTTTCTGAAATAACTACTTGTGTTCTTGCTAAATAATTATAACTATCTAATAAAAAGATTTCATTCATTTGAAGTTCGTTATCAACATATGATATTTCTTGACTTAAATTATTAGTTAAATCTAGTTCATCAGTTGATGGAATAATGTATAGTAATAGTATAGCAAATAAAGCTGAAGTTGATATAAATATTTTTTTTATAGAAAATCGTTTTAACATATTTTCACCTCTGTTTAATATTATGAAAAAAAACGTAATTCAATACGTTTTATAATGAAATTTCTCCAAGTTTTAAAAGTTCTACTACAGCACCAGCACGTCCTTTAACACCAAGTTTTTGCATAGTATTTGAAATATGATTTCTAACTGTCTTTTCACTTATTTTTAAATTATCAGCAATTTCTTTTGTTGATTTATTTTTTATAAGTAATTCAAATACTTCTTTTTCTCTTTTGGTTAGTATACTTTTATTCATAATTCCCTCACTTCCTAAGTTGGGTGGTTTATATTTCTTCATTTTTATTTTATGTTACTGATAATTTTTAGTGTCAGGAATTGCCTATATTTAAATAGAAAAAAAATAACTTTCGTTATTTTTGAAATTTAACTGATATATACATTTTTTCATCGTATTTTCCTTGAATTGTTCTCATAATGTTATTAGCAATAGTCGAATCATGTTTATCACTTGATACTACTACACGAATTTGATCGCCATCTTTTTTGACAAAGGAGTCTAAATTATAACTTTCTTTGATTAATTTTTCTAAACTTTCTTCCTCGCTTTTTGACATATTTAAGGCTTTCATTTTTTCAAAAGCATTATTTTTTTCTTCAACGGTTGATTCTGTATCAGTTAAAATAGATTTTAATTCTTCCATTTCATTTACCATTTGTTCATCTGCTTCAACTCTAAGGGCAACTAATAATTCGCTTTCTTCAATACTTACTTCTAGATCATCTTTATCACCAGTATTACTAGTTGCTACTGTTTCATTTAAATAGCCATTATTTAATAATAATTCTGATGGCATGGTAATGTAATAAACACTTAAAACAAGAATTAAACTAAATAAAGTTAAAAACCATAAATTTTTTTTATTTATCATATATTTCCTCCTAGTACTACTTATCTAGTAAAATATATTATCGTTAAATAAAATTATTACAATTTATGTTGAAAAAAAATTAGTTTATCACTAATTTTATTCTTTATTATCTATAACTTTTTGTAACATATCTATAAATTCTTGAATATTTAAAGTAACAGTTTCTTGGGTTGCAAATTTACGATAAGAAATTGTATTATTATCTCTTTCTTTATCGCCTAAAATTAAAGTGAATGGAATTTTTTTTGTTTGGCTATCACGCATTTTATATGATAATTTTTCATCTTTACTATCTAATGTAACGCGATATTTTAATGTTTGAAGAATGTCTTTAATTTTATTGGCGTAGTCTAGATGGTATTCATTATTAACAGGGATAATATTAATTTGAATTGGTGCAAGCCATGTTGGCAAGTTTCCTTTTGTTTCTTCTAAGTAATAAGCAATAAAGCGATCAATACTACCGAATACGGCTCTATGTAGTACAACTGGTGTTTTCTTACTACCATCTTTATCAATATAAAATAAGTTAAATTTCATTGGTAGGCAGAAATCTAATTGGCAAGTTGATACTGTATATTCATTTCCAACAGCCGGTTTTACTTGAACATCTAATTTTGGGCCATAAAAGGCTGCTTCACCGATTTTTTCAGTATATTCAATATTTAAATCATTTAGTACTTTTCTCAATGTATTTTCGGCTCTATCCCACATTTTATCATCTTGATAATATTTTATTTTATCTTCTTTATCACGTAATGATAGTTCAAAACGATAGTTTGTTATTTTTAATTCTTTATATGCCTCTAAAATTAAATTTACAACAATTGCAAATTCACTTTCGATTTGTTCTGGAGTTACAAAAAGGTGGGCATCATTTTGACAAAATGTTCTAGCGCGTTCAATTCCTTTTAGTGAGCCACTTGTTTCAAAACGACAATCTCTCGCAATTTCACCAATTCTAATAGGTAAATCACGATAAGAATGAATGGTATTAGCGTATATCATCATGTGATGTGGACAATTCATTGGTCTTAAAACAAATTCTTCGCCCTCAATTTCCATTTTTGGAAACATATTTTCTTTATAATGATCCCAATGACCACTTGTTTTATATAATTCAACATTACCAAGTGGTGGTGTTAATACATGTTTATACCCTAATTTCTTTTCTTTATCTTTGATGTAATTTTCTAAGTTTTCCCAAATAATGTAACCATTTGGTAAATAAATTGGTAAACCTTTACCTACTAGATCGTTAGTAAAAAATATTTCTAAATCTTTGCCAATTTTGCGATGATCACGTAGTTTTGCTTCTTCTAATAGCTCCAAATGTTTTTTTAAATCTTCTTCATTTTCATAGCAAACTCCATAAATTCTTTGAAGCATTTTATTATTAGAGTCGCCTTTCCAATAGGCACCGGAAACTTTAGTTAATTTAAAATATTTAATTTGTTTAACAGTATCAACATGTGGACCACGACAAAGATCAGTAAAATCACCTTGTGTGTAACAAGAAATAACAGTTTCATTTTCATCCATACGATTAATTAAATCAAGTTTGTATGGATCATTTTTAAACATTTCTAAGGCTTCTTGTTTAGTTAATTCATGTCTGACAATTCTTTTTCCATCCTTAGAAATTTTTTTCATTTCTTTTTCAATTTTTTCTAAATCGTCTTCCTTAATTACTTCTTCTCCTAAATCGATATCGTAATAAAATCCATCTTCAATTACAGGTCCTACCCAAAATAAAGCATTTGGATATAAGTGTTTAACGGCTTGCGCTAAAAGATGAGCACAACTATGATTTAAAATATTAAGTTTTTCATTTTCTTTTATATTTATCAATTTGATCTTCCTTTCTTAATTTATGTAACTTTGTTTTAACTTTGTTAATTTGAATAGTTGTTACTTTTGTATTATATCCTTTAGAGTGAAAAATTTTTAAATTTTTACTTAATAAACATAATTCCCACTTAGATAAATCATTTAAATTTATATTTAAAATACTTTCTAATAATTTATCTATTTCACGGTCAGTAAGTTCAATATCTTTAGAATGTTGTTTATATTCTTCATCGCTACAAGTAGCATAAACTGCATCAATTGTTAATTTTGGTTTATTGTAATACATAACTTGATTATTTTTGTCTTTTACTCGCACGTAATTTATCATATCCTCAGTGTTAACATTTTGATAAAATTGATTATCATGATAGTATTTTAAATTTGGAAATAAAATTTGAGCATCTTTATGAGTCATATTACGAGCTATTGCTGGATTAATTCCTAAAAAATGTGATAAGAATTTTGTCATTGTTATTTCTTTTTCTAATACTGTTTTTGTCATATATACTCCTTACTAAAAAAAATACGCCCTTATATAATATAAGGAGCGTATATACGCGGTACCATCCTACCTTTTTACTTAATGTTCTGATAACGGTTGATACCGAAATATGATTAATATTTGCTCATAGGTAGTAATTATTAACTAAATTTATTAGGTCACAGCTTACCCTAACTCTCTTTAAAATTATTGTTAATAATGTTGTCCTAATCATCGCTTTCATATTTATATTGTATCATTATTATTATTTTTGTCAATAAAATTATTTTATTTATGATAACAAATCTGATTTTTTTACTGTTATTACTGGTCGAACACCATAATTGGAAGTACCAGGGACATAGCCGTTGAAAAAGACGCCATATAAATTCACCATCCACGCGTGGTCAGAGGTGCTAGCACGCGGTGAAGATGTCCAATAACCAAGATTTCCATCTTGGGCTACATTACATCCAGAGTTGGTACAATCTCTTGTATTATCGAACAACCATGCATATTTACTCTTTTTACTTGAACTTGCTACTTCGGGTTGCCATTTTACATCATCGCTTTCTGCACCATCTAAATAGAACCAATCACCATCTTGCAATGTCCAACCTATTCCTCCATTTTCAGTTGATTTACTTGCTCCTGTTATTTCTGCTACCTCTTCTGCACTTATTAATCTTGCTTTATTTCCATATTTTGAATAATCTATTGTATATGAATGTGATTCATTATTTAATGTCCAACTTGCTGTATATGTACCGGGTGCTACTAATTTTTCTGACCATGTTTCTACTTCTGTAGTTGATGTTGTTGCATCTCGTAATGCTTCCAATACTTCTTTTGGCCCGTCATAATTTTTAGTTGAGTTACCATTAGTGCTATTCCATGCTACTGTGTCTGTTATATTATGATCGGCTATCATGGTATACTGATTATTTTCATCTTTATACGCATACCATTTCATACAACCTGTATTGGGGCCTGTTGATGTAATCGTTTCTAAATTATCTGCATTACATTCTTTTGTTAAATCGGTTGGATCTAAATAGACGATTGCTAATACTCCTTCATATCCACCCGTTATTTCATTTTTTTCAAAATCTTCTTTTAATACAACTCTATCTTTATAATCGCCACAAGTTGAACTTTCTCCATCATTGATACAAGTAAAACCATTTATATTTAAATTGTTAGCAATTATATTTTTTCCACTATTACTTATTGTTATGGTTCCACTTGTTGGCTTTGTTCCTTTAAAATATAATTCTGTTAAATTATCTGTATTATAATCATTTAATTCTGTTTGTAATATACAACCATCTGTTGTACATTCAAAAGTAAGTGTTTCTTCTGGAAAGCCTCCATTATTTTTTAACATAAAACTTGTTACATAATTCTCAGCCGATTTTATAATACCATTTGTTGTATCTTCAGCAGCACTTTTTCTTGCTCTATTTAAGATATTTAAGATTTGTGGTACAGCAATCAAAGCAATTACGGCTAGTATTACTATTACTGCTAATAATTCTATTAATGTAAAGCCTTTATTTTTTATACTTTTTCTCATCATAATTTAAATACCTCCTATTCATTATGCTATTTAAATTATAACGTGTTTGTTTGATAATTGCAATACCTTTTTTAGTTTATTTACATTAAAATAAACGCATTTTTTTAATTCATGCGTTTATCATTTTTTTATTAAACTAAATTATTTCAAATTGTTTATTTCATCAATTGTTAAACCAGTAGCATTAGATATGATACTTATATCAATATTTTGTTCTAATAAATTTTTGGCAATTTCTAAATTTCGTTTAGACATACCCATGTTTAAACCATCGGCTAATCCCTGATTTCTTCCTTCGATTTTTGCTTCCTCAATATAAGTATTATATTCTAATTCTCTTTTGGATAAATCTGTATATAATTCTACATATTCATCATCACTACATAA
>CANQIS010000089.1 GCA_947624115.1 uncultured Bacilli bacterium | reverse complement strand
AATAAACTGTGGAGTTTATCTATTTTGTCATACATAATATTTATTATTATATACTTAATTTCTTTAATTTCTAATATCAAAAAAATTATAAAATTAAACCCTATCATAGAATTGAATAAAGAATAATATATATAATCAAAAGATTTTTATAAGTTAACATAAATACCATCAAGAATCTTATCAATCAAATTAAATTTAATAATAAAAAAGTTGAATTATTAGGACTAGAAATAGTCTTTTTACTATAGCATTGTTATTGGATCATTATATATAATCATTCAACAATGTAAAAACAGATAAAATAAGTATTGTTAATTTAATTAATAAAATAACAATTAAAAATCAAATTAAAATATATTTAATCATATAAAGTATCTTTATGACAAACAAATAGTTGCCTTTTCAATTATAACAATAAAAAATAATTATTAAGATAATAGTTGAATATTTTATTGTTTCAAAGGCTAGTATTGATATGTTTTATAAAAGGTTGCTAATTATAATTTAACTAATTGTAATTTAAATAGTAAGTTTGAAGGAGAATTAAATATGAATGAATTAAAAAATAAAAAAAGTCTAGTTATTTATTTTTCAAGAGCAGATGAAAATTATGCAGTAGGATATGTTGATAAAGGAAATACAGAATATATTGCTGAATATGTAAGAGATATTATTAATGCTGATTTATTTAAAGTAGAACCACTAATACCTTATAGTAAAGAGTACAACAGATGCATTCAAGAAGCAAAACAAAGAGTAGGAAATGCTCCTATAAAAGATAAAATAAAAGATATTTCTAAATATGAAGTAATTTATATTATGACGCCAGTATATTGGAATAGTTACGCGCCAGAAATAGAAACGGCAATAAAAGATTTAGATTTTACAGGTAAAATAATAAGAATAGTAACAACTCACGAAGGCTCAGGATTAGCAAATGTTGTGGAAGATATTAAAAAGATTTGCATCGGAGCAAACATTTCAAACGATAGTATTGCTATAAAAGGAACCGATTGTATCAGTGCAAGAGGTAAAATAGAAAATTGGATTTAATAGAACATATTATAATTTTTTTATGTAAAAACAATATACCTTTATTTTAATTGATTAAAAATAATAATTTTAGTAAGTTTATAGCAACATCAATTATTTAGAGAAGAATAACAGTAGTATTTTATATAATTTCTAAATTTTAAAAACTATTGATTATCAAACTTAGATAAATTCAATATATATAACACTATATGTAAAACCGTTTATAACTTATTGAACAATGAATTTATTAAATAAAAAATTACAACTTATTTAACTCTCGCTTTATGTCCTGTTTATTATTTTAGAGAAATTATAAAATTATTCTTGAAAGGAGCCAAACTATGAATCAAGAGCGTATTGGAAGATTTATTGCAAATTTAAGAAAAGAAAAAAATTTAACGCAAGAACAACTTGCAGAAAAATTGGGAGTAACTGATAAGTCAGTAAGTCGTTGGGAAAATGGAAAATGCCTACCAGATGTATCTTTATATAAAGATTTATGCAACATTTTAGGAATTACTTTAAATGAATTTTTTAGTGGGGAAAAAATTACAAAGGAAAAATTCAAAGAGCAAGCAGATAATAATTTATTTAATGCATTAGAAAATAGTTCCTTTACTCTAAAAGAAAAAATAAAATATTATGGCGATAAATGGGATAAAGAACATTTTTTTGAGTTAACTATTGCGATGATTATTATTATAGGATTTATAATTTATGGTTTTATAAAAGACAATGGAATACAATATATATTTATGATTGTCGGTTTTACTTATGGAATATGGGAAAATAATAGAAAAAAAGCATATATAGAAAGAAATGCATATAGACAAATAAACGATAAAAAATAATTTATTATACCTGATATAACATTATTTCTAAATTAACGAGTCTTAGGAGTGTAAAATTATTATTTAACTGATATTTGTAAAAATCATATATTAAATAAATAATCGCTTCGACTCTTATAGTAAAAGAAATTGATTTAGTATATTAGTATTTCTTTACTGCCAAATAATCAAGAGATTTTAAAAAATAACCAATAAAAAATTAATGCAAATTATAAATTGTTCTCATAATTATAATATAAATACTAATTTGAAAGTATGGTGTTTTATGAAAAAAAGTATATTAATTTTTACAGTTATAATTTTAATTCCATTATTTATTTTTGCAATATATAAGTTTATTGAATATATAGATTATAAAAGTTCATTATCTAATTTAACAAAATACAAATTTATAGAAAATGAGAAAATTATAAAAAGTTTTGAATATGAAAATAATAGTTATGCCATCTCAAAATATTATGATAATTCTAGTTCTTGGAGTCATCTTAATTTATTATTAAAAGATAAAAATAATTATTATATTCTAAAAAATATCACAAAATGTGATACTGCAGATGATGGAAATAATATATTTGTAAAAGATAATGAAATTTATATACATTGTATTGGTAAAACCGGTAACATAAACAAATATTCAATTGATAAATTCAATATTAAAGAAGAACTATTACAATTTAATTACAATAATACTCCTAATATAAGTCAATTACATATTAAAATTGATGATATCGATAATAATTTTATTTATTTATCTTCGGTATTTAAAGTCGATAATACTATTAAAGATAATCCAAAAGTAAAATGCTCTTTTACAAATAAAAATTGTGTATATTATTAAAACATTTTAATAATAGTACTGTTTCTATATGTACTATTTATAATCTTTAAAATATAAAATTCAAAATTATACATGTTTAAATGAAAATAACAATTATTTTTAATTCTAAATTAAATAGTAACTTAGGGAATATTAGTAAGCCAAAATTAAAATTTGATTACTTAATATTATAGAAAAAATCTTCTTATAATCATTAATTTTAAAGTTATTTACAGACAAAAATAAATTTGATAAAATATTAATTAAAAAGCAAAAAACTACATTAAATGTAAGAATAAAATTAAAGATAAAACAACTTAAAGAAGACAATTTAATTATTAAATAACCTTAAAAGATTAAGATAGGAGGTAAAAATGGAATTAGATTTAAATAAAATATATCAACAAGATCCTAAACAAATATATAATTTATTACTTTCTACCATTAATGAGATTCGTTTATCGTATATGTATATAGAAATTAGTGATATAGATTTTTACGAATTGGTTATGAGAGAAATATCTGCTTCAAAAAGTAATTATAAAAGCGAGTCAAACTATATAGATTTTCTTCAAAATAAGATAAAATTTCGATTATCAGAAAAAATTAAAAGCCTTCTATTAAATTCAGAAACTTCATTTAAAACTTTAAATAATTATATAAATCAAAAATTTACTTCCATTTCATCATACGAAGACGCTTTAAAATACTTTGAAGAAATTAGAATTTTTTTAGAAACATATGATTTTATTCCAAATATAGATTTATTGATTGAATTAATTACTAAAAATAATTTATTTAATAAAATAGTGGAACTCATATTTGAAAAAAACCGTTTACCAATAATATCTGGAAAAATGGAAGATTTATTTGATGATAGTATATTACTTTCTACAATTGATACCTATTGTATTTTAAAAAATATTTCAATACAAGAATCTTATGAAACAGATGTTGACAATTATGAAACTACTGAATATATCCGAATAGATAATATTAATATTTATTTAAAAGAAATTAGCAAAAAAAATTTATTAACCATTCAACAGGAAAGAGAATTTGCTCAAAAAATAGCTGAAGGTGATGTAAAAGCCAAAAAACAATTTATTGAAAGTAATTTAAGATTAGTTGTTAGTGTTGCAAGAAAATATATTGGCAGAGGTTTATCTTTCTTAGACCTTATACAAGAAGGAAATTTAGGATTAATAACAGCAGTAGATAAATATGATGTAAACAAAGGTTATAAATTTTCAACTTATGCAACTTATTGGATAAGACAAGCTATAAATAGAGCTATTTATGATAAAAGTAGAAATGTAAGAATTCCAGCATACATGTATGAAAAAGTGGGATTATATAAAAAGACAATAACTAAAATGGAAGATAAACTAGGTAGAAGCCCTACAATAAATGAAATAGCGAATGAAATGCATTTATCAATTTCAAAAGTTACTATGTTGCATAAACTTCAAGATGATACGATAAGTATTAATTCCTTTGTAGGAGTTGAAGAAGATACGGAGTTGGAAGATTTTATACCTTCTTCTGAAGAAATACCAGAAGATATAGTATTAGATGGAACTTTGCAATCTCAAGTAAGAAATTTATTTAAAAAGTGTTGTCTAAAACCTAATGAAATTAATATTTTAATGCTAAGATATGGATTTAATAATAAAGAATCGATGACTTTAGAAGAAATTGGAAAAATAATGCATATATCTAAAGAAAGAATTCGACAAATAGAGGCTAGAGCAATAAAAAAGATTAGAAATTCAAAATATGTCAAAGACTTAGCAGTATATACTACCAATCCAGAACAGTCTTTACATAATATAGAAGAATTTAGAAAAAAATATAGAGAATCAAAATTGAATTCATATAAGATATTTTTTGATGATCATAACGAAATTAAAGAAAGAAAGAGTGAAAAAACAATGCGAAGATTACAAACAATATATGAATATTTTAAATATTATACTAAAGAACAAGTTGATGAAATGTTAACAAAATTAACTGATGAAGAAAAAGCATTATTAACAATTCGATATGGAACAGATTTAAATAATCCAGTATCAATAAAAATGACTAAAGAACAAAATGATAAATTTTATGGTTCATTAGTACCTAAGATGAAAAGATTATTATCCAATCCCACAGGAAAAAGAAAGTCAAGTCAAAGTAAAAAGAAGATACAACACCAAATGATAGATCAAACAATAAAAATTGACGAAATAAAAATCGACGAAGCACAAAAAATTGATGATAAACTTTCACAAAATTCATTTGAAATTGAAGAAAAAACATCGCAAATTATTTCAAATGCAACTCAAGAAAATCCTATTCAAACTAAAAATCCAGAACAACCAGAGCAAATAAAAGGTGAATTAATAACTAAATCAGTTGAAGTACAAGAACACTCAATAGAAACCATCAACAATGCAGAAATGACAAAAGAAGATTGCACAAAAATATTTGAATTATTAAGAACACCATCATTTGATCAAATGATGAGTACTCTATCAGTTAAAGAAGCGGTAATTATATCATTAAAATTAGGATATGTAGATGGAAAATGTTTCTCAACAGAATCTATAGCAAAATTTTTAGAAATAGAATCATCAGAAGTAATTGAAACCACAAAGAAAGTGTTACTTTTATATAAAGAAAAAATAAATAGGTTTTTAGATAGAGCAATAGAAGTGGCAACTTGCCAAGCAGAACAAGAAAAAGTTTTATCCAAATCTAATCAAAGTTATATAAAATAAAAATAAAACTACATAATTGCGACAAAAAGATTATATGCAAAATGTAGTTTTAATATTTTTTAGAATACTAAAAGATAAGAAAAAAATTATTAGAACTATTAGATTTAAATAAAAAAGTTATATTATTAATAGATGTAAAAGTTAAAACAATATTGATATTGCCAAATTTATAATAAAAATTAATTCTAAATTTAATAACTGCATATATAAAAATATTAAAGATAAAATTTAGTATAACGTAAATATTTTATCTTAAATTACTAAATATATTTGACAATCCACATTAATTATGCTATTGTAAAATACTTTACTAAAAAAGGAGGTGTTTTATGGATAGTTTAATATTAGCTTCACTTCGTGATGCTATTCGTGAAAATACTAAATACAATAGACAGCTAAGAGATGAAATAAGACTTGCTAATTTATTAAAAGCATTAGAATTAAATCTAATTACAAAAAATGATCTTATCAATGATGCAACCTATATAGAATATATTAATAATAAAACAAAGAAAAAGTCACTATAATGACTTTTTTCTTATACTATATAAATTTATAAATAAAATTAACGTTTTTTATAACTGTTACACATCGTAGCTTCTTTTTCTTTTTCTTCAGAACAATTACAAACTTCAATTTTTTCTAAATTGCAACAACTATCTTCACAATTACAAAATTTGCAATCATATACCTTACAGCCAATTTCTTGTTTATTCATTTTCAATTTAATCACCCATAAATAGTATGTGATAAAAAAATAGATTATGTAATTCGTAATATATTAAAAAAATAAAATATTATATTTTTAAATAAAAATCATACATGAAATAGAATAACAGGTTAAAAACATGAAAATAATTTAAGACATAGAATTATCCTATATTTTATAAAGGTTAATCTATGTTTTTTT
>CANQIS010000088.1 GCA_947624115.1 uncultured Bacilli bacterium | reverse complement strand
ATTTATATTTCACTTCTTTTGATAGAAATCAGGAGATTTTTTTATAATAAAAGAAAATATGGTTATTTATAATTTATTTGATGCATTATATAAATCATTTAAAAATGAAAATGTATTTAAAGTAAGTGACTATGATTGATCACAATGTGGTGATATTAATGAAAAAAGAAAATTATATACACGAATTTTTGAAGCAAATCAAAATTTAAAAAATAGTAAATTATATAAAAAAGTTTTTAACAATGAAAAAATTATTTGGATTAGTGATGATAGTATTTCTTTTGACTATAAAAAAACTGATTCTATGACAATTAGTAATGAGGGAGAATATGATAAATTAAGATTTACTTATTATGAAGACTCATATCACCATTTAAGAAGTATTAGAATACGAAATGCTCGTATTAGATATAAACCTTTCAATGCTCTTATGATGGATTTTTTCAATAACTTACAAAAATACAATCCAGACTATCATCAAATACATATTGATAAAAACTCAAACTTTTAAAGTTTGAGTTTTAATATACAAAAAATTATAATCAAAATAACTAAAACTAATCTCTACTATGTACTTGCTTTTAAAAACAAATTTAATTATCAAATTTTCATCAAATACTATTTAATTATTAATTATCAAAAATTAAAAAAGGTTATTTTTACCTCCTTTAAAAATCTATTTTATCATTAATTTTACTATCATATATTTAAACTTTTAAATAAATATGCTCATAATACGTGGCATCATAAAAATTGCCAAAATTAATACCAAGCCTATTCCTAACAAAATAACATCTTCAAAATTATATTCTCTTCCCAATATTTTAATTTTTCTATTATTTTCAGGATTAGTTTCAGGCTTTACATCAATTTCTTCTAATATTTCTGCATTTTCCATATCATTATTTTCAGAAACAATTTCAGTTTTAGAATTATTATTTTGAGAAACATTTTCAACTTTAGCAATCTCATTCTTTTCATCAATTTCTTCTAATATTTCATCATCTAACATTTCTATATCTTCTTTTTTATTATCTTGAACAACTTGACTTTCAAAGCCAAAATTATAATTCAAATCCTTTTTATCCTTTTCTTCATTCATAAATATCCCTCACTTATTATAAGTATAACAAAAATTAACAAAAATTAAAATACCTTATTATAAATAAACCAAAATTAAAAAAAATTTAATTGTCATATTTAATACTAACATTTATAATATATTCCAATTAATCTAGCTCTATGCTATTACAAATTCCTAATTACATTTTTTATTTTATTCTCACTTAACAAATTATCAATTCTTTTTTAAAAATCTTTTTATTAAATCTTTATTATTTTTTGCATAATATGGAATTAAATACATTGGCATATCTTTTATTATTTTATACATTAATTCATTTTTTATAAATAAGTAATCCACTTTCTTTGCACTGAAAAAAGAAGTACTTGTTTTTTTACCAATACTTCCCATTTATATCCAATTAAATTTTTAAAATCTTTTATTCTTTTATCACATTGTAATTTAATTGAAATATAATAACACATAAATTATTACAATTATTTATATACTCTTTTCCTAAAATTAAAAATCAAACACTATCCATTTATGAATTTAATTTTCTTTTTTACATAAACACAATTTTCATTTAAGTTTTTTTTGTTACTATACATTTTTTCAATAATTATTTAAAAATTACTAAACCTTATTCTTGTGAACAAAATTCTTCAATCTCATCTTCTGTAGGTTTTATATCTGTATTCATATCTTCTATAGCGCATCCCCATTTTTCACACTTGTCTGCAACCTTATCCATAATTACAGCCAACTCTAATATTTCATTTTCACTTACTTTTAGCATTTCTTTTTCTTCTCTTATTGGTTTATTTTCATGATTTAAAAAAATATATATAGATACATTTCCATCATTACTTAAAATTAATTTAACAGCACCCATATTTTCATTATCATTATAAAAACACATAAACGAACTTAAATGTTTGTTAACAAAATAATCAAATGCTGTTCCATTATTATCATTCATATAATATATTTTGCCATTTCCTTCTAAATCCGACATTTTTACATCAGGTAAATACTTTTCAATAGCACTTTTTATAATTTGAGAAATTCTAACTAATATTTTATTCATAAAATCCATCTCCTCTATATTTCCTTTTAAAACAAAATTTATACAATTATTTTATCAGACAGCAGACATTGATTGCAACATCATCGCCCAAAATTTCAGAATAAAAATATGAATTAAAGAAAAAAATAAAATAAGTAATTATATAAAACACAACTTTACAAATTAATAAAAAAATGTAATACAGTAATATCAAGATTTTCTAATCCTTTTTCAGATTCATCACCACACAACACTCCACATGTTTTGTATTTGGAAACATATCCACTGGTGTTATTTCCATTACTTCATAAAAACTACTTAAAATTTTTAAATCACGGGCTAACGTAACTGGATCACATGATACATAAATAACTTTACATGGTTTAACATTTACTATACCATTAATAGTTTTTTCATTTAAACCACTCCTTGGTGGGTCAACTATTATTACATTTGGAACAATAGTAATATTTTCGAAAAATAATTCACTAGTTCCACAATAAAAATCAATATTGTCAACCAAATTTTTTTGTTTATTTAAAATCGCATCATTAACGGCAAACCTATTAATTTCATAGCCAATAACCTGCTTTACATATTTACTAATATAAATACCAATTGTCCCTGTACCACAATATAAATCTAATACAACATCATCTAAAGAAAAATTACCATATTCGACAATTTTATCATACAATTCTTTACACATATAAGTATTAACTTGAAAAAAAGAATCAGGTGAAATATTAAAAATATAATCACCAATCTTTTCTTCTAAAAATTTACTACCGTATAATAATTTATAATCTAAATTATTTTTTACATAAATAGAATCAACAATATTGCCGATTTTCAAAAAATTATTATCATCAAAATTATAACCATCAAAAATAACCATCAACTTATTACTATAAATACTATTTCTAATAATAATTTGTTTTATATCATCTAAAATTACATTTTCTTTAATAGTTTTAATTAAATTATTTATTTCGTTAGAAACAATCCAACACTTATCAATACATACCAAATCATAAGAATTTTTAGCATATAAACCTATACCTTTGTTTACTTTCAATGTTATTTTATTTCTATAATTATATTGATTAAAATCTAAACACAAAATTTTATTAATTTTATCACTATTAATATTCGCAAATTTTAATAAAATTTCCTTAACTTTATTCTCCTTATATATTAATTGTTTATCATAACTAATATACTGCAAATCACACCCACCACAACTAAAAAAATAAGGACATACAGGTTTAATCCTATCAGCACTATATTTAATAAATTTTAAAACATCTGCTTCAAAATATTTTTTCTTTTTCTTTTTTAATTTAACCAACACTAAATCACCAGGAATCGTATTATTAACAAATGTAATAATACCATTTATATAGCCTATTCCTCTAGCATCATGATCAAATTTTTCAATCGATAATTCATAAATATCTTCCATAGTAAAAACACCCAAATACCATTTTAACATCTTTTGCAAAATAAAACAAACATTGTAATTTTAACAAAACTATGATAAACTATCATTTGTAAAGGGAAGTTGATAAAATGGCCAAAAAAACAAAAACTAAATCATTTGTCGAAATCAAACCAAAAAAAAATCAAAATGAAGAAAATATTATAAATACATTCGAAAAATATCAATATATTGAACCCAAAAAAACAAAAACAAATACAATATTATATATATTAATATTCATAATATTAATTGCTTTACTACTTATTTTATTTTATCTAATCAAAGATTATGATAAAAAAATACATGCTGAACAACCTAATGACACCATTCAAAAAAACAATGACAATCAAAATAACGAAGAAAAAAATAATGAAACTAATAATAAAGATCAACAAAATACTAATAATGAAACTAATTCAGATGATCAAAATAACAATAGTATAACTGATGATAATATTGAAGATAATACTATTAATGGAACATTAATCTGTTATAAAGAAGAAACCGACATGGGACTAACTTTAAAAAATGAATATCAAGCAAACTTTCATGATAACAAATTACAAAATGATATTAATATAATAACAATTGTTAATAATAGTTCACAAGAAAATTATGAAAATATGGTCGAAATGATGGAAATGTTTGGATTACTATTATCCGATTATCCACAATATAAAACAGAAACAAATGAAACTGACAATCAATACACTTTTAAAACAACTATTACTTATTCTGCTGATGTTGATAGTATGAATGAACTTAAATATAATGAAGAATATGAATCCGTAAAAGAAAAAATTATCAATATGGGATATCAATGCAATTAAAAAAGACATAAATTGTCTTTTTTTATAACAATATAGCTAACATTATTATAATTGAAATAACCATTAAAACTCCTAAAACAATAAATACCCATTTCATCATATCATGATTTTTTTGTAAACCACTTTTTATCTGAGTTAAATCATCAAAATCATTTTCATTAAAACTTAAACTAGAAGTATAAAAAGATTTATCTATTTCATTCTTTTCATCCTCTAAAGTTTTAATTTTAGGAATATCCGTCATAACATTATTTATAGAATTTATTCCACCAACGATCGTATTTTCATTATTAGATTTTAAATCACCTAATAAATCTAAAGACAAATCCCGATCATTCAACTGTTTCAATAATTTCGTATTAGCAATAGTATTTAGAAGCTCGTCTAGATTCTCATCTTTATCATACATAGTTGCTTTATAATTTTGAATTTTCTTTAACAAATTAATTTGATCATCATTTAATTTATGATAATTATTATTTACCGTATTTTCATTTTTTGCTTTTTCTAAAGCCTCTTTTACATCATAATTTTTCTCATCATCTTCATCATCTGAAACATAACTTGAAGGTGGTACATTATCATATAAATTTCTTTTTTGAGGCTTCTTCTCCTTATTAAGTATTTCATTTAACTTTTCAGGACTAATCTCATTAGCATTAGAAACTTGCTTAACATTTCCATAGTCCATACTTCTATGAATATCATCATATAAAGCTTGATTTTTCTTAGTTCGTCTACCTAAATCTACCTCTGTTTGATAATAACGATCCATTCTACTCGGCATATATACCACCTCATTATAATAATGATATCACATTTTTTCAAAATTTAAAACAATTTACTTGCATTTTAAAAACGATTTATTTATAATCTTTATTAGGAGGTAAAAAATGAAAAAAGTTATTGTTGACAAAAATAAATGTATCGGTTGTGGAGCATGTGTAGGATTAGTAGACGAAGTATTTGAATTTGGTGATGATTCTCTAGCTCAAGTAAAAAATAATATTAACTTTGAAAATATGAAAGAAGAATTAGTAGAAGAAGTTCAAGATGCCATTGAAGGTTGTCCTACAGGTGCTATTGAAGAAAAATAAACTAGAAAACTAGTTTATTTTTTTGTTTCAGCATACAACTTTTTTATTTCTTTTAAAGATAAATATCGATATTCGCCAGATTTCAAATTTTTAACATCCAAAAAACCAATTTTTTCCCGTTTCAATTTAAGTACTTTATAACCAACGCTTTCAAACATTTTTTTAACTTGATGATTTTTACCCTCATGAATAATAATCTCAACAATTGAAGAATTAGTATCCTTATCATACTTTTTTAATTTAACAAAAGACTTAGCTGTTTTAAAACCATCAATATAAACACCATTAGATAATTTTAAAGCATTTGTCTTATCAAAAAAACCAGCAACTTTAGCAATATATACTTTGTCTATTTTATTTCTAGGATGCATAAGCAAATTTGCAAGCTCACCATCATTAGTTAAAATTAAAGCCCCTGTTGTATCATAATCCAAACGACCAACTGGATACAACCTTTTATCACTATCAATTAAATCAATAACTGTTTTTCTACCCTTATCATCACTCGTTGTTGTAACAACTCCACGAGGCTTATTAAGTAAAATATATTCCTTTGGCTCTATATCAATAACTTTTCCATTTATTGTTATTGTATCAGCATAATCTACTTTAGTACCCAATTCTGTCACAATTTTACCATTTACACGCACATTACCACAACTTATTAACTCTTCAGCCTTTCTCCTCGAGCAATAACCACTTTGTGCTATAATCTTTTGCAATCTCTCCATCAAACTCACCAAGTTGATTATACTTGAAAAGAAAAAAAAAAGCAACTACATGCGAAACTGCTGAAAAAGTATACAAAGATTATTGTAAACTATATCAGTAGTCTTTTTATTTTGGTATAATGTATATAAG
>CANQIS010000087.1 GCA_947624115.1 uncultured Bacilli bacterium | reverse complement strand
GTACCTTAAACTCTTGTATTTACTTACCAAAATAGCCATTTCATCTATTTTTGGGTTTAACCGATACCTCCATGTCCACTATCTACAACCACCTTTTTAGTTGCTCTTTCATCCATAGTTTATCACCTAATATAAGATATGAAAAAGATGGAACTTTGTTCTGTATTTTTATTAATATAAACAAAAATTAATATCCTAGTTATTTTAACAAATAATTAAAAAGCAGCAAAAAAGCAACAAATCTATTTTACTTTCCAACATAATCCACCTGATTTTGCATCATTATAAATTTTTTCCTCTTTTTTTAAAATATCCAATAAATATCTTACTCTACTAATTTTATTCTTATTATCTAATGACTTAGGAAGTTTATCATTTAATAAAGCAATAATTTCTTTTCTACTTGCTGAACCGCATTCATTCAAATATTTCATAATTATTTCCTTGTAAAAATCATTTTCTAATCCTAAATTATACACATACTCTTCCTTATTTCATCTGCTATTTTAGCAATATCAGATGAAATATAAATACTAGGTATAAAATGTCTATTTTTAGTGAATAGATTTCATTTTTAATTTGAGGCAATATAAAATCATATAACATCACTCAATAAAATTAATTAAATTTTATTTTATTAACATCTATAATTTTTTATATACACCATTACCAATAAATTCAATAAATCCCTCATCACGTAAATATTGTAATTGTTGCCTAATTTTATCTTTTATATGAAAATTATCAGGATGTAACATTTTTAATTCATTTTCAAAATCATAAACATCTTCAAGCATAAACTCATCCTTAGGTATTTTTTTTAATACATTTTTAATATCTGTTTTCCAGTTACTGTTTTCAGAAATCAAACTAATTTTTTTAGATATTATTTCATAAATATCTTTAGTATCCAGTGCATCGATACATACTTTACCACTTAATCTGTTTAAGTATTTTTTTAATTCGCCAAATTGATCTCGACTTAAACTTAAATTATTGGTTTCTTCATATATTTTAACTGCCTTAATTATATTTTTAAATACTTCTTTATTATTTGCAAATACACATGATAATAAAGGAAAAAATTTACCATTTAAGTCATTTTTACAAATATATCTTGTCAATTCATAATGATCTTTAGCATTTTCATCGTATGTAAATCTTGCATACCACCATAATCGCGATAAACCATTAAGAAATACTGATTTAGTACTATTCCAAAAGAAATAGTTATTTAATACATGGCTATTACATTTCTCTTTTTTATTTGGCATTGGCCATCTATATTGCATATAATTCCAAAAATATGTGTGTGCTAAACCTGCCCATAATCGTTCATCACTTGCTTGAGAGTCTGTTAAAAATTTCAAATTTTCATACATTATAACCATATTATCAAAATCATCTTCAATACCATTTTCCATCTTTAAATTAAAATCTGAAACATTTGCTTTAGTAAAAGGTAATAATAAATTTTGTTTGGAATATTTATTATCAATCCAATTATTATCCCCTTTATAAAATTTAATATTGGCAACTAAATCTTGTTTTTTTAAAATATCTATAGCGTTTTCTTTAAAATATAGTAATTCCATAATATCACCTCATTTAATCTATTTTCATTTTAATCCATTCAAATCCTGCAGTTAAAGGAAATTCTAAAATTTTTTGAGCAATTATAATAGAATCAGCATTAATTATAAAAGTTGAAGTTAAATCCATATTATATATTTCTTTAACTTTTTTATTTATTACTCTAAACCATCTATTGTATTCATATTGACTTAATAATTCTTCATCTTTAGCTAAAGCTTCTAAAACATATACTAGGGCTGGAAATATAACCATAGAATTCACAACATCTAAACAATGTTTTGCATATTGAGAATAAGTAATAAAATCATTTTCAGGTAAATATACATAAATATTTTGATCACTATAATCAATAGATAATTCCTTTTGATTTTCACTAGCTTTTCTTACTTTAATTATTGATGACACTTTAGTAAATTCATATATATCTTTTTCAATAAAAAGATTTTCATATTTACCCATTGCTATAATACTTCCTTTTTCAAGATTAAAAGAATCATTTGAATAATCATTATTGAAATTTAAACTATAAAAATTATTTATATCTTCCATTAAAATAATGTAGGATTCAAGTTCAACTCTATTATTTACATTTTCATTATTTAAAATAATTTCATTTTCGCCATATTCCAAATCTATCATTTCTCGATATTTTGTAGTAGGACAATAAATTTTTAAAACTCCTTTGGCTTGTTTATTATCTATTAGTAAACGAATATATAAATCATCCACTGCAAATAAATATTTTAATTTTGAAATTCTTTTTCTTTTTTCTAAGATTTTAGTTGATTCTAAAGTAAAATTTACTCCTACATAATCATCAGTATCATAACTTAAAACTGGATAAGCAAATAATTTATTCTGATTCTTTACCATACACATTTACCTCCATAGTCCAATTTTCAAAATTTTCAATTTCATATTCTATTAAATACAAATCTTTAGAAGAAACTTCCTTAATATAAATAGTATTATTAGTGTATTCATAAATGCAATTCAAATTTAAATTATTATTTTTGCTTACATTTATTTTGTTAAAAATTGGTTTTTCTTTGTATCCTTCACCGGAAATATTTATTTCTATTTTAACAATTTCTTCATCAGTAATTGTAGAAAATAAAATTTGATTATTTTTCATTCTCAATTTATTTGGTATAATTTTTCTTTTTACTTGTGAATATTTTTCCATTGGCCTAGAATACGAATTTGGTTGTGGATTGGGGTTAGTTGATTTATTAAATGGATTTTTTTCTTTAATTATGTTACCATTTTCATCAAGTTCTACATCATCTTCACCATTTTCTGATTTTTCATTTGGTTGATTTTTATTATTAATGTTATTATCTCTAATCTCTATTTTAGAAATTATATCATCAATAATTATTGATTCATTTTTTTCACTACCATTGCCATCTAATAATTCATCATCAGGCAGTAACTCACTTATTCCTTCAGCATCTATTTCATCCTTAATAGTAGAAGTTAATTTATTTTTTATAGTTTCCTTAATAAAATTATTTAATTTATTTATCATATTTTGGGCTTCTTCAGGATTATTACTTCTATTTGCAGACCACCTATTATGATTAGCGTTTTCTAGTTTTCTAAAGTAATCATTAACCTTTGACCCATTTATTTCCAATATACCATGATAACAACCTAAGCGTGGTAAATACTTAATATCTAATATTTTCATACCAGTTGATCTAACTGCAGCAACAGTATTAACTGAATTATATTGTTCTTTATCATCATCAATTCTTAGCTTAAGTGTTAAATCATTTTCACTAAAAAACGAATAATTAACAGTTATAATATCATTTTTAGCATTCTTTAAAATGTTATAATAGTATGGCGTTTCTTGAAGCATATAACCCATTACTTTTTTATCGTTTATGTATTGTTCTATATTTGATGAATTTAAAATATATTCACCATGGCATATATTAATTTCCAATTCATTTTTATATACTGCAAGAAAGAAATTATCTATAACCGAGGCAATTATTTTTTTCTTCCAATCATTTGTATCCTCTTTAAATCCAATTATATAAATATCTGTTCCAAATTCATTTCTTGGATAATTGAATTCAAGATTTAATAATTCTGGAATTCTAAACAAATCCCCATCTTCCTCATAATATCCTTCTCCCAAAGCTGTTGTACCATCCTTTAAATTAAAACCTGATAATCTTGCAATACCACATGAAGCTTTTAATTCATCTTTAGCATATGTACTATAAAAAACTGTATAAAGAGAAGAACAAATAAATGAAGCAAATTTTCCCATACCTTTACTTCCACCTGAACCTTCTGGCTTGTCAGACACCCCTGCGTTCTTAGTTAAATTACACCAAGGCGATGATTGCATCTGATTGGATCCAATAAGTCCTGTTGTGTTATAATCTCCTATTCTTAAGCACCTAATTTTTTCTTGTTTTAAAACTTCTATCCCATGTTTATAAAAATCTGGAACTTCTTTATCATTTTTATAAAAGGATTTATTAAATTCATATTCATCCTCAAATACTTTTAAAAAATCATCATAGCCTGGAATCCGCTTATTATCTATCCAAAATTCATCAAATGTTACTTTTATAGTTTTATTATCATTAGAATACTCTTTTATAAATTTAGTATCTAATGAATTTTGACATATTTCTTTTGCTAATGCTAAAATTGGATCATCTTTAAATTCCTCACCAATATTATTAAATCCATTTATACTAAGTCCTTTCGCACTTGGAAATTTCCAATTTTTCATATTTATTTCTCCCTCAAACTAAATTTATTTTTCTTTTTTTCAAATTTAAGTTTAGTTAACTTAAGTTCACTTTCAATAGCACTAAAAATTTGCCTAACTTGTTTTTCAGTATACATATAATTATTAGTGTTTGCACAATTTCCTAATAATCTCAGAGTTTGAAGTATCGTATTAGTTCTATTTTCAGCAATTTTTAAAAAACGTTCTTCTTTCTTTTTATCATTATCCACAGCATCCACCTCTTGCACTATATATTACATACATTTTTGAAATATGTCAAGTATATTTTACTATATTTTAAAAATATAGTAAAATATAAAAAATTACTAAATCATAATTTAGTAATCATTAAATGTTTTGTATTTTTTTCATTTCGGTTCATGAAGCTAACTAAATATTTTTTATCAAAGCTTTTTATTTCAAATCCTTTATTTTTATATAAATTATAAATAAAATCCGTATTTTTTATGATTAACATAAATTTAGCTTTTGTATGTAATAAATAATTTGCTAACCTCTCTTGCTCTTTTCTGTCAAAATTATTTTTTGCATAAGTGGAAAACTCTGTATCATAAGGCGGATCCAAAAAAATAAAATCGTTTTCAGTAGGAGAAATTTTATTTAAAAAATCCTCAAAATCACAATTATAGATTTTAGTATTTTTCATATAACTAGTTAATTCTTTTGATGATATATAGTTTATCTTTTTTTTAAAATCTTTTTTGTTATAACTTATACCACCATATGGAACATTAAATTTTCCCTGAGAATTGTACCTAAACATAGCAGAATAACAATATTCCCTTATAAAATAAAATATTGCTGACGAAAATTCTTTTGATATATTTAACGCGTCTTTTTCGTTATATAAATATCTAAAATGAACATAATAGGCACTTTTTAGAGCGCATTCTATATTTTGTAATATATCTGCATCACTCATTTTTGCCTTTTGAGTTTCAATTTTATGCATTCTACATATTTTAGCATATAATTTTTTCTTTATTTCACGCATAAAATTATCTATATTATGATTAAAACTATTTGTTAATATTCCATTGAATTCTTTATTATGATCTATCACGAATTCTTCTATTTTATTATTATATTTCCCTTTTATTTGTTCTAAATTATCAATATTATTTTCAATATCATAACAATAATCTTTATACAAACCTAACATAATATCAGAATTGTTATTAACAATATTTTCTAATAATGTCCAATTATTATATATTTTATTTAATTTTTCTAAAAATTCTTTATTTTCTTCTTTAATGTATTTATATAAATCAATAAGTTCACAAGATTTATCATTAATATATGATTTTTTACTATTAATTGCAAAATATACCGCTCCTCCACCAACAAATGGTTCAATATATCTATCAAAATTTTTAGGTAATTGTGATAAAATAAAAGGCAATTCCTTTTCTTTTCCTCCAGCCCATTTTATAAAAGTTTTCATATCAAATCACCTATTATGATTATACCACTAGTTTTATATTTTTAAAAAGCATAAAATTTATCAATGTAAAATAACGTATATGTATTAAATTTTCATATCTAATACACATCATTCTTATTTATCTTTTCAGATATACTTAAATTTTCAGGATTCTTTATTAACTCTGGCAAAAGTGATATGGCCAACTGAGTAGAATCCATAGAATTTCCCTCATTTATTATTTTATCAATATCTTCTTTAGACATTGCTGATAAACTTTCATTTTGTGAAGGTAATACCTTTTCTAACACATTAGAAAATAATGTTGTTAATTGAGTTTGTTTTTTTCTACCATACCACTTATTGATGATGATTTTACATCTATTTCATGTAACAAATCTTTTGTCTTATCATAGATTTCATTCATCATTTTTTGCGTCTTTTCAAAATTTTCTTGACTTCTTCGTTCAGAACTTGATGCAGATTTCATTGATACTATAGCTAATACTATTGATGCTATACCAACAAATAATGATAATATTGCTAATATAACCATTAGGCTCATTTTTACACTTCCTTTACTACAATCTTGTTATCATGTTATTAAATTGATTCCAACCTATTATTCCATCTTTTTGTAATCTTCCTACAATTATTCCAGTAGAAATATTATTTT
>CANQIS010000086.1 GCA_947624115.1 uncultured Bacilli bacterium | reverse complement strand
AGAAAATATATAATTAATTCTATAACAAAGCAAATAACCGATGAAAATTATATAATTGTAATAGAAAATTTAAAAATTAAGAACATGCTGAAAAATCATAAATTAGCCAAATCACTATCAGATGCATCATTACAAGAGATAATAAGACAACTTATATATAAATCAAAATGGAAAGGTAAAAAATTATATCAAATAGATACTTATTATCCAAGTAGTCAAATCTGTAGTAAATGTGGATATAAAAATGAGAAGATAAAAAATTTAAATATAAGACATTACGAATGTCCGAAATGTCATAATGAGTTAGATAGAGATTATAATGCTAGTGAAAATATCATGTTTGAAGGTTTAAAACAATATATGAAAGAAGTCAAAATATGGACGAACTGCAATTCAAAACAAAGAAACTATACATAAAGTAAAATAAAAAAATAATAAAAATTATCAAGTACGGTAGCGACTATCGGATTTTAAGTCTGTGGAGCAGGTAGGTAACGAAAGCTATGAAGCAGAAACATTTAAGTGTGAACTTAAATATTCAAAACTTTTTTGAATTTTGTTCTTATCTTAATTTTAATTATCAGATTTTTAAAATCTGCTTACAGATTTAACATTTTTGATAAATAAAGTGTTTAGATTTTAAATATTTGTTATTTGCATTATGAAAATTGGTGTTGTATAGTGTAGGCGAAAGGAGAAATTTTATGTTAAATCATACTGTTTTAGTAGGTCGAATTGTACAAGACCCTGAATTAAGAGAAACGGATAATGGTAATAAAGTTACTAATATTACGCTTGCTGTACCTAGAAGTTATAAAAATATTAATGGAGAATATGATACAGATTTTATTCCATGTATTTTATGGAAAGGTATTGCTGAAAATACAGTAGAGTATGTTCGAAAAGGAGATTTAATTGGCGTAAAAGGTCACATACAGACTAGAAATATTGAATTAGATGACAATACTAAAAAGCAAGCGGTTGAAATTATTGCCGAAAAAGTAACTTTTTTATCAAGTAATAGAAATAGAGAGTAATCTCTATTTTTTGCATTGAAATTATTTTCAATAAATTATATAATCAAATTAAGGTGATATAGATGCATAATTATTTAAACCAATTTCTTGATTATATCAAGTATGAAAAAAATTATTCAGAATTAACTAAAAAAAATTATGAACGTGATATTGATTATTTTTTATTATTTTTAGAAGATAATAGGATTAAAAGTATTAAAGAGGTTAATTATCAAATGATACGTAAATATTTAGTGCATTTACATAATCATCAATATTCTAAAAAGACAATTGCTAGATATATAAGTAGTTTAAGGACCTTTTTTTCTTTTTTATATAATGAGAATTATATAGAAGATAATCCAACTATTTTAGTATCTAATCCTAAACTTGATAAGAAATTACCTAATTTTTTGTATATTAATGATTTGGAAAAGTTATTAGCAATTCCAAATACTTCAGAGCCTCTTGGTATTAGAGATAGTTTAATTTTAGAATTACTTTATTCGACAGGAATTAGAGTTAGTGAATTAGTTAATTTAAAAATTAAAAATATAAATTTTAGTGAAAAGAAGATTAAAATTTTAGGTAAAGGTAATAAAGAAAGATATGTATTGTATGGTGAGATATGTGAAAGAAAAATAAATCTTTATTTAAAAAGTCGTAAGCAATTTAGTTCTGATTATCTAATTTTAAATAATCAAGGTAAACAAATTACAACAAGATCGATTGAAATGTTAATTAATAAATATAAAAGAATAGCAGAAATTAATACGAAGGTTACGCCTCATACATTGCGTCATACTTTTGCTACTCATTTATTAGAAGGTGGTGCTGATTTAAAAACGGTTCAAGAATTAATGGGTCATGATAGTTTATCGAGTACGCAAGTTTATACGCATATAACAAGTGAAAGATTGCGTAATGTTTATTTACATGCACATCCTCGAGCTAAAAACTAAATTTCTGTTTGACTTACGAACAAATGTATGTTAAAATTTTATTATAGAATTTAAGAATAAGTGAGGTGAATAATTGTGTGTTCTTCATTTAATATGACAATTGAAGTGTTAGTTGAATTAAAATTAAAAAAAATTGATAAAACTTTTACTTATGCGGTTCCTAAAAGTTTAGAAAATCAAATTTGTGTAGGAAAAAGGGTATTAGTACCTTTTGGTAGACAAAAGTTGGAAGGCTTTATAATTAAAATTAATAATGAAAATAATTTTGATTTTCAAATCAAGGATATTTATAGTGTTATTGATGATAATGCTGTTTTAAATAATGAAATGTTGGAATTAGGTAAATATTTAAGTAAGAAAACACTTTCGACTTTAATAAGTTGTTACCAGACTATGTTACCTTCGGCTCTTAAAGCAAAAAAAGATTTTAATGTTAATAAGAAATATGAAACTTATATTAAATTGAATAATGATATTAAAATAGACAAGTTAACACCTAAGCAACAGGAAGTAGTTAATTTATTTAATTTTAAATCAGAAGTTTTAAAAAAAGATGCATGTGTTATTTCACCTTCGGTTGTTAAAAATCTAATTAGTAAAGGTATAATTAGTGAATATAAAAGGGAGGTATACCGTTTAAAAAATAATATTGGAAAAATCACTAATAATGTCGTTTTAAATAAGGAACAACAGGGTGTAGTTGATGAGGTTTTAAATCATAAAGATTCTTTTATTCCATATTTGTTATATGGAGTTACAGGAAGTGGAAAAACCGAAGTATACATGCATATTATTGAACAAATGGTGTTGGAAGGCAAAGAAGCAATTGTCTTAGTGCCAGAAATAAGTTTAACCCCACAAATGGTTAGTAATTTTCAGTCTAGATTTGGTAATAGTATTGCTATTTTACATAGTAGGTTGAGTGATGGGGAAAAATATGATGAGTGGCGAAAGATTGAAAAAAAAGAAGTTGCCATTGCAATTGGTGCTAGAAGTGCTGTTTTTGCACCATTTACTAATCTTGGCGTTATTATTATAGATGAGGAACATTCTGAAACTTATAAGCAGGAGAATATACCTCGTTATAGTGCTATAGATGTGGCAATTTATCGAGCAAAAAAATATAATTGTCCGTTAATTCTTGGTAGTGCTACTCCATCGATTGAAAGCTATACTAGAGCTAAATCAAATATATATAAATTATTAAAATTGGAAAAAAGAGTTAATAATACTTTTCCAAATATTAAATTAATTGATATGAAGTCGGAAATTAAAAAAGGCTATAATGTTTTATCTAGTGAATTGATCGATAAGATAAATGATAGATTAAATAAAAATGAGCAAGTAATTATTTTATTAAATCGAAGAGGTTATACCACCATTTTAACTTGTCATAATTGTGGTTATACTGAAAAATGTCCTAATTGTGATATTCCACTTACTTATCATAAATCATCGAATATAATGCGTTGTCATTATTGTGGACATGGTTGTAAAAAAATTGTTGAGTGTCCTAGTTGTCATAGTCAGGATATTAATGAGTTTGGTATGGGTACACAAAAATTGCAGGAATTTGTTGAGAATACTTTTAAATCTGCTCGAACAATTAGAATGGATATAGATACAACTACAAAAAAAGGTAGTCATGAAAAAATAATAAATGCTTTTAAAAATCACGAATTTGATATATTGATAGGTACACAAATGATAGCCAAAGGGTTGGATTTTCATTTAGTGACTTTAGTTGGAGTTTTAAACGGTGATTCGTCTTTAAATATTCCTGATTTTCGTAGTGGTGAGCGGACTTTTCAATTATTAAATCAAATAGCTGGACGTGCTGGTCGAGGCGATTTAGCAGGTGAGGTATTAATTCAAGGATTTAATATTGATCATTATAGTATTACAACTGTATGTAATAATGATTATATGACTTTTTATAACAAAGAAATGGAAATGAGAAAGGTTTTAAAATATCCACCATATTATAATATTTGTTTAATTAAATTAAATGGTAAAGATAGTGATATTTTAAATTTGGAAGCCAATAAAATTAAAAATTTTTTGATAAGTAAGTTGACCAAAAATATTGATATATTAGGTCCTAATTTTTCTAGTATTCCAAAGATTAATAATATATATTATATGCAGATAATATTAAAATATAAAAAAATAGATCAAATCAATGAAACAATTAATTTTTTAGTTGAAAAATATAAAGCACAACAGAAAATTAATATGGAAATTGATTTAAGTCCTATAAAAATATAGTGATTTTATGTTTTTTGTGTTAGAATTATATAAAAGGAGAATAGATATGAATTTAGATGATATAAAAATTGAAAAGGAATTAAAAATTATTTTTATGGGTACTCCAGAATTTAGTGTTCCAATTTTAGAAGAATTAATAAAAAATTATAAGGTTAGAGCTGTTGTTACGCAACCTGATAAAATAGTTGGCCGTGATAAAATGGTGAGTATGTCGCCAATTAAAAAATTAGCATCAGAAAATACAATTTTGACTTTACAGCCTGAAAAGATTAATAATGCTACGGCTGAGATTTTACTATTAGAACCTGATTTGATTATAACTTGTGCTTATGGTCAAATTTTACCTAATGAAATTTTAAAATATCCAAAATATGGTTGTATAAATGTTCATGCTTCATTGCTTCCTAAGTTGCGTGGTGGTGCTCCTATTCATAGAGCTATTATGAATGGCTATAAAAAAACTGGTATTACAATTATGTATATGAATTCAAAAATGGACGAAGGTGATATTATAACACAGTCTGAAGTGGAAATTTCTGATACAGAGACTGCTTCTTCGTTACATGATAAATTATCTATTTTAGGCGCTAAATTGTTGATGGAAACATTGCCATCAATTTTAAATGGGACTAATAGTCGAACAGTTCAAGATGATTCTAAGGCAACTTATGGTTTTATTATTAAGCGAGAAGATGAAAAGATTAATTTTAATAAAACTAAAAGAGAAATATATAATCAAATTCGTGGTTTAAATTCATGGCCTGGTTGTTATTGTATTTGTGATGATAAAATATTAAAAGTTTGGGAGAGTTATACGACAGAAAATTATTTTCCAAATAAATTTAATGGTGAGATTACAAATATATATAAAGATGGTTTTGGCGTAAAAGTTGAAAATGGCGAGATTGTTTTTACAAAGGTACAACCTGAAGGTAAAGGTATTATGAGCGCTATTGACTTTGTTAATGGTTTATCGAATAAAGGAAATGTTGTGGGTAAAGTTTTAGAATAGGTGATTTATGGATTATAATAAGGCTGAAAGTGATTCTAAAATAAGTATTTATTTTAAAAAGTTCAAAAAATTATGGCATAATCGAAGATATAGAGCTGTGTTTCTTTTATTTCTTTATTTTTTATTTTTTTTAGTAATGTATGTTTTATTACAAATGGGTAGTAAAATGAATTATTATGAAGAGAAACTTTCATTTTCTGATTATAACAATTATGAATTTACAGTTGAGTTAAATATTAATGATGAAGTTTATAATATAAATGGGAAAAGGAATAAAGATAACTATGCTTTTACAATTATGGACGAAAATTTTCTTTTAAATTATGATGAGATTATGTCTAATCAATCATTAAATAAAGATATTATCAATACATTTCAATATAGGCCTAGTTTTGTTTCTAATATTATTGATAATGCGGAAAAAATATCAGAAACAAAATTGGTTTCTAATGGTCAACTTAGTACTCTTTATCATTTAAAATTAAGCAAATTTTTAAATATATTAGATGTTAATTTAGAAGATTATAATGTTGATGACGAAATTTCAATAATTATTAATGAATTAGATAATGAAGTTAAAGATTTTGAAATTGATTTAACTAATTTTTATAAATATTATGATGAAGTTTATCAATTATATAAAATAAAAATAATATATAGTAATGTAAATAAGATTATGGAATTTTAGAAGTAAAAAGGTGGTAATGTATGGATTTAGCAATTTTATTTATTTTAGCGGCAATAGTTATATTTTTCTTTAAGAAGTTTAGTAGTTTTATATATTTTGTGGCATCAGTAGATATGTTACTTAGAATTTTAGCATTTATTAAAGTAAATGTTCCAGTTCCAGAGTTGAAAGCTTTGATTGGAAGATATTTTCCAGAATCAATTCCTGCTATAATAGATAAATATACAGATGGTATTTTTTATACTATATTTATTTGGGTATATGCGATTATCTTTATGATATTCTTGTTTTATACGATGCGAATATTCTTTAAGAAAAAATAATATAAAATATAGGTTTATTGTGACTTATATTTTTTTATATATTAGGAATTTTCTTTAAAAAAATGTTAATTAATTATTGACGAACATAATTTCGCGTGTTATTATGTTAATACATATTTGGTGGTAATAGTCTGAAAAACAATTGTTTTCATGACTATGTATGCCTTGAACGAAGTGAAAGGAATGAGTGGTTAACATGATAATAAATAAGACATATAAGTTTAGATTATATCCTAATTGTGAACAAAAAATATTAATAAATAAAACATTTGGTTGTACG
>CANQIS010000085.1 GCA_947624115.1 uncultured Bacilli bacterium | reverse complement strand
AGTTCAAAACGAATGGAATGATGAAAATAAATGCTTTGGTATGTGTGCAATAACATCTCTAATCATTAATGATTATTTTGGTGGAGATATTTGTAAAATTTATGTGGATGGAATTAGTCATTATTTCAATTTGATAAAAAATAGAATTGTAGATTTAACTTCAAGTCAATTTAATCATGAAATTGATTATAAAGATTATAAAATTATAGATAGACAAAAAATATTAACTGATGATACAAAGACTAGATATAATATATTAAAAAAGCGATTACTTTCCAAGATTTTATAAGTGGATTGAAAAATTTTTTTTTTGTAGTATAATAATCTTCAATTCAGTATTTATAATTTAATTACGTAAAATAAATTATTTTTAATGTTTTAATGTACTAAAATTTATTATAATATGATAAAATGATAGTACAATAGGGACGCTCGAATAGGGGTGATGCTATTGGTTAATATTGTTGAGATAAAAAATAAATTAGGTAATGGTTGCACAATACCATTTGTTGTTTGGTGTGATGATGGGCAAACTTACATAGTAAAATTTCCTGGGAATGAACAAGGAGTGAAGACGTTAGTTAATGAATTCATAGCATCAAATTTATGCGAGTACCTTGAATTACCAATTTTTAATTATAATCTGATTAAAGTCAAAATGAGTGATTATAATGATAAAACAAAAAATGAAATAATTCCTTTAGAAGGAACAGCATTTGGAACTCTTTATAATGATAATGCCTTAACAATATTAAATTCAGGTATGATATCTAAAGCATCAAATAAAAATGATGCTATAAAAATTTTAATATTTGATTTATTAATTGGGAATTTTGATAGAAATAAGGGTAATTTAATGATAGATTCAATTTCTAAAAAAATTTTTATGATCGATCATACTCATATATTTGGTTTAGGAACCATTTGGGATGAATTTCAATTGCCAAGATTAATTGATGAAAAATTTGATGTTAGTAATCTGAATAAATTTAATTTCAATAATATCATTCAATCAATAAAAATTGATGAGGAATTTAATAATGAATTGAATAAATTTATAAAGAAAGTAAAAAATATTAATAAAGATTTTATTAATAATATTATGAAAAATATTCCCGACGATTGGAATGTTTCAGATAGAGAAAAAAATTTGTTAGTTGATTATATTTATAAAAGATTTAATAGAGTTGATGAAATTTTAAATTTACTAAATATTAAAGGTGGTGATAATAGTGAAATCTAGAGTTAAATATGCAATTTTAAAATATGTTCCAAATTTAGAAAGAAACGAAAGAATTAATGTTGCGGTTACACTACATTATCCTGAAACAAAGCAACTTGAGATGACTATTATCAATAATTGGAAAAGGGTCAAAAGTTTTGATGATGAAGCTGATATTCAATTCTTAAAAAAATATGTAGATGATTTAAAAGAGCAATTTACTATAAATTTAGTCAATGATTTTGATGGGATTAGTTTAGATAATCCATTGCTTCTTGATGAATTAACAAAATATTTTGTAAATAAATTTATATTTGAAATCCATGAAATTGATACAAATGAAACGTTTGGCGATTTATTAAAAAATTTAAAAAATATTTATTTGTATTATGAAGCTGGTAAGGATAAACGTATAACTGAAAAAGAAAGTAAAGCTTATATAGAGCAACACTTGTTAGAAAATAATATTTCTTATGAAAAGCATGGAACAAAAAATAGTATCCAAGAACAATATGGCAATAATATTAACTTTGATTACAAGATAGGTGATAATTATTACAAGCTAATATTTTTAACTGAAGATAATTATGCTGGTTATGTAGGCATTTTAAAAATGTGGATTGCAAATGCAATAATGCTACAAAAGGAGAATAAACGATTGATTTTTGTAATTGATGACTTATTAAAAAACAGTAGAACAGAATCTTACAAAAAAATGTTATCAGATTATGGTGACATAATTACTGCACAAGACTTTGTTAACTTGAAAATAAAATCATAATATGCTATGATTAATTCATCAAGTATTACTAAATACTTTTACTACTTGGGTGCAAAACTCATATTCTTATTGCCCCATTGTGAAATCTGCTCGAAAAGTTCGAGCATTGATATAAAAGGAAAGCCAATCGAATGATTGGTATTTTTTAATATGTTTCAGCATATATTTAGAAGTCTATATAAACTGATAAAGTTGCATTATATAATTTACTAGACTGTTATCTAAAAAGTATATATTATTACAAATTAAACTGCTGTATACCGAATGATATGTATGGTGGGTGATCATATCAATAATATTTTTATTGAAAATTTACTATACTCAATTTTTATGAAATTATAATTATCAAACTTTTTTGGAATTTTGTTCTGTTAATGTGCTATAATTATATTAGAAAGGAGTCTTAAGAATGAAGAAATATATAGCTGAATTTGTTGGTACTTTTGTACTTGTATTAGTTGCTTGTGGTGTTGCTGTAGTAACAGGTGCTGGTGTTGTGGCTACTTCTTTAGCATTTGGTCTTGTAATTGTGGCAATGGCTTATTCAATAGGAAATGTGTCTGGTTGCCATATTAATCCTGCTGTATCATTAGCTATGTTAATTTCCAAAAAAATGAATGTTAAAGATTTTGTTGGCTATGTAGTTGCTCAATTTTTAGGAGCTATTGTTGGTTCCATTATTCTAGGTGTATTACTTGATGATTTTAGTATGTTAGGAGCAAATAGTTATGGTGGACAAATGTATGCTTCAACAGTATGGATAGCATTGTTAATAGAAGTTATATTAACTTTTATATTTGTTACTGTAATTTTAGGAGTTACTTCAAAAAAAGAAAATGGGTCAGTGTCAGGGATTGTTATTGGATTAACTTTAACATTGGTTCATTTGATTGGTATTCCATTTACTGGCACAAGTGTTAATCCTGCAAGAAGTTTAGCACCAGCACTTATTCAAGGTGGCGAAGCATTAAGTCAAGTTTGGGTATTTATTTTAGCACCTTTAGTAGGAGCAGTACTTGCTAGTTTATTTTATAAGTATGTACTTGAGGATAAATAAATTTGAAGAATTATGTTATATAGATTATTGTAATTAAATACAATAGTCTTTTTTACTATTTTACATATTTTTGTAAATATGTAAATTTTTTTATGTATATTATTTTTGAATTATGTTATTATTATATTAAATAGGTGCTTGTACAGACTTATATTTTACTATAGTCTTTTTTTATAGGTGATTTTGGTATGATTGATTATATTGTTGATAATTTAAATAAATGCTGTATTGAATTTCAAGATATGTTGTTAGCTAATTATTATATTAGTATAAAAAAGTATGAGTTGTTTTTAGATAAATATAAGGATAGTTTTGAATCATTTATTAAAAATGTTGATATAATAAATAATGATTTAAAAGTTAAAATTTTTTCAATTATTAATGATGGCTATTCTATAATTGAAAGACGTAATAAAAAATATGTTGAAAAGAAATTAATTGAATATAAGGATTATTTTGATACAATGTTTGTAGATATTGATCCTAATATTGTTTTAGATGAAGAACAAAGACGCGCAATTTTAATTGATGAGGATTATTCTTTGGTAATAGCTGGAGCAGGTAGTGGCAAAACAACAACAATGGCAGCTAAAGTTAAATTTTTAATTGATAAATGTGGTATTAAAGCTAACAAAATAATATTGTTAGCGTTTACTAGAAAAGCAGCTTTTGAATTGGAAGAAAGAATTAATAAAGATTTTAAGTTATCAGTAGAGGTTTTAACTTTTCATAAATTAGGCATGAAATTTATTCGTAAAATTTTTGATAAGCCAGTAAAAATTGTTTCAGATGCTACAATGTATTCTTTTATCTCTGATTATGTTAAAAATAATATTTTTCCTAATAAAAATTTACTTAAATATTTTATAAATACATTTGATGAGTATGTTAATTTTGATAATTCAATTTTTAAATATAGAAGTTTTGATTTGTTTTTTAATAATTATGTAGATGAAAAATATAATGATCATAGAGATGATTTAGCAAGTTATATTAATATAAGAATTAAAAACAGATTAAAACAATGTAGAAGTATTAATGGTGAATTTTTAAAATCTAAAGCTGAGGTTATGATTGCTAATTATCTATATGAAAATGGTTTTAATTATAGATATGAAAAAGTATATCCGCATAAAATAAGCAATGGTAGATCTTATTTACCTGATTTTACGGTATCAGACTATGGTATGGAAGTTTATATTGAATATTATGGATTGACTACATTGACTAAAAATGATAAATATACTACAGATGATATTATAACTTATCGAAAGTTAATTGATAAAAAAAGAAAGTTGCATAAAAGGTTTGGTACAGATTTAATTGAATTGTATGCTGAACAAGAAGATGGTCAAAAATTATTAGATGTTCTTGAAAAAGAATTAAAGAAAAGACATTTTATGTCTAAAAAAAGATCTTTAAAAGAAATTTTTTATAGACTATTATATACATCTCAAGAAGTACATTTTTTTAAATTTATTAGTTTATCTATGGCGTTTATAAAAAGATTTAAAGAAAAAGGTTATTTTATTGATAATTTTAGTGAGTTATTAAATAAAACAGATGATATTAAGTTAAAAGATCAACTAAAGTTTATGAAAAATATTTATAATTATTATGATAAAGGAATTCATAAAAATTATCAAATTGATTTTAACGATATGATTAATTATGCTTATTTAGGGATGGATAAAGTAAAACAAAAAGAAAAATTTTTATCATACGATTATTTAATTATTGATGAGTATCAAGATATATCGCAACAAAGATATAATTTGGCTAAAAAATTATCAGATTTATTTGGTGCTAAAATAGTAGCAGTAGGCGATGATTGGCAAGCAATTTATAGTTTTTCAGGCTCTGATATAGAATTATTTACGAATTTTTGTGATTTAATGGGTTATGCGAAAATTAATAAGATTACAAAAACTTATCGTAATAGTCAAGAATTAATAGATATTGCTGGTGATTTTGTTAGTAAAAATAAAGAACAGTTTAATAAAAGCTTAATTTCTGATAAGCATCTGATGAATCCTGTTGAAATTTGTTATTATGATAATGAAGATGTTTCATCAAAACAAAAGGTATTAAATAATTTAATTGGAATTATTTATAAAAATAATAAAAAGGATAAAATATTGTTATTAGGTAGATATAATTCAGATATAAATGAATTTTTAGATGGTAAATTTTTTAAAAGTGGGCCTTATAATAAGATTATTTGTAAACAATATAGTAATGCCAAGATAGAATTTATGTCTGTTCATAAATCAAAAGGTTTAGGGTACGATCAAGTTATTATTTTAAATGGTATTAATTCTAAATATGGTTTTCCTAGTCAAATTGATGATGAACCTTTACTTATGATTTTAGATGATAACAAAGCGGAATCTATTGAATATGCAGAAGAACGAAGATTATTTTATGTTGCCTTAACAAGAACAAAGGGTAGAGTATATATTTTAGCTCCTAATTTGCCAGTATCAAGGCGTTCTAAATTTGTGATGGAAATTAGAGATGAAGAGAATGTCTATGAAGATTTTAATTATATTGCTTGATTGAAAAAAATTGTATTATTTCATTATTGTTGATATAATGTTTATAGTAATGGTGGTGATATAATGTTTGGTGAAGAACTTGTAAATCAAGAACTCGCTGTTAATCTTATATATATTATTTTGATGTGTATTATAATAATAATTGTACTTAGTATTTTTAAATTTTTTTCTAGAATGAAAGAGAAGCGAAAATATATAACAATGGAAAAAAATATACAATTAATATATGAAGAATTAGTTAAAATTAATGAAAAATTAGATCAAATATATAATAATGATAGTAATGAATTTGTTGAGAAATAGTTTTAAAGTGAATTTAATTTTATCATTAAAATATATTTATCAATATATAATTTGATATGGAATGTTAGTATAACTTATTAGAAAAATTTTAAATAATATATTAACATAGAAAAGTTTAAAGTAAAAAATGTGATAGTGTTTATGAAATAGGAAATTAAAAAAAGAGTCAATTATGTGTTGACTCTACTTTGTTATATATGAATTTAAGAATTAAATTAATTTAAATTCTCGATTTCATCAATAGTTAGGTTTGTTATTTTAGAGATTAATTGAATATCTAAATTTTCTTTTAACATCTTTTTAGCTATAATATTAATTTCATCTTCACGAGCTTTAATTTCTGCACCTTTAATTCTAGTACGCATAATTTTCTCAGCTTCTTTTTCTGCATTATATAATCCTATCATTTTTTCATCTTCATTTAAGGCTAACAATTTAGATGTAACCTTTTTCATTATTCTAAACATTCCTTTCTGCATCACTACGTTTTGCTCAAGCCACAAACCGCAATGAAAATAATTATCTAAATTTATTGTTCTTTGATATAATAGTAAATTGTTATCAGGTATACTACAGAGCACGGGGAGGTGAGTGGTGTTAGGACTTGTTTCTTAAACCCGTATTATTATATGTGCCGATTATCTCTGGAGTACAAATGAGTGTGCCTTATAGATTTTGAATCTATTGTTATTGAGCACGGAACCTTATCTTT
>CANQIS010000084.1 GCA_947624115.1 uncultured Bacilli bacterium | reverse complement strand
AGGAAACGAAAGCTATGAAACAGAAACATTTAAGTGTGAACTTAAATATTCAAAACTTGTTTTGAATTTTGTTCTTTTAAGAAAGGAAGATTTTATGGAATTAAATAAATATATTGATCATACTAATTTAAAAGCTTATACTACAAAAAAAGATATTGAAAAATTATGTGAAGAGGCAATTAAATACAAATTTGCGTCAGTTTGTGTAAATCCTTACTATGTAAGTTTAGCAAATGAACTTTTAAGTCGCTCAAATGTAGCTGTCTGTACAGTTATTGGTTTCCCTTTAGGACAAAACACAACTTCTGTTAAAGAATTTGAGGCCATTCAAGCTGTTCAAGAAGGAGCAGATGAAATTGATATGGTTATTAATATTGCTGCACTAAAAGATGGAAATTATGCTTATGTAAAAGAAGAAATTGAAACAATTAGAGATTCTATCGAAGGCAAAACCTTAAAGGTTATAATTGAAACTTGTTATTTAACAGAGGACGAAATTATAAAAATAACTGATATTTGTAATCAAACTTTTGTTAATTTTATTAAAACATCAACTGGTTTTGGAACAGCTGGAGCTAAAATAGAAGATGTAAAATTAATAAATTCTAAAAAAGCAGATTATTTAGAAATAAAAGCCAGTGGTGGTATTAAAAATTATGAGCAAGCTTGCGACTTTATAGATGCTGGAGCAACTAGACTAGGAACTAGTAATGGTGTTGCTATAATGGAAGGAGAGAAAAAATGAAATTATATGATGAATTAGTTTGGCGTGGTTTAATTAAAGATATCTCTAGTGAAGATTTAATTGAAAAATTAAATAATGGAGGAATGACTTTTTATATAGGAACTGACCCTACGGCTGATAGCATGCATATAGGGCATTTATCTTCTTTTTTGATTTCTAAAAGATTAAAAGCAGCTGGTCACAATCCAATTTTATTAATTGGTGGGGCAACTGGTCTCATCGGCGATCCAAGACCAACTACTGAAAGAGCTATGATTTCTAAAGAAGAAGTTTTAAAAAATTTTAAAGGTTTAAAAAAACAAGCTGAAGAATTTTTTGGCTTTGAAGTAGTAAATAATTATGATTGGTCTAAAGATATTAATTTTATTGATTTTTTACGTGATTATGGTAAATTTTTTAATATTAATTATATGCTCGATAAAGATATTATCAGAAGAAGATTAGATAGTGGAATTACATATACAGAATTTTCATACATGATTATGCAAGCTTTAGACTTTCTACATTTATATGAAACTAAAGGTTGCACCTTACAAGTTGCTGGCTCAGATCAATGGGGGAATATGACGGCTGGTATTGATTTAATTAGAAAAAAAACAGGTAAAGAAGTCTATGGCTTTACAATGCCACTTGTTACAACCAAAGATGGTAAAAAATTTGGAAAAAGTGAAGGAAATGCATTATGGTTAGATAAAACTAAAACCTCAAGTTACGAGCTTTATCAATACCTAATTAATGTTGAAGATGAAATGGTTATTGATTATTTAAAAATATTTACTTTTTTAACCAAAGACGAAATTGAAAAATTAGAAGAAAGCAATCAAAAAGAACCACATTTGCGTCTTGCTCATAAAGAATTAGCTAAATCAATTATAACTTTTTTACATGGCGAAGAAGAATATAAAAAAGCTGTTAAAATTAGTGAATCCTTGTTTAGCGGAAAAATAGCTGAATTATCACTTGATGAATTAAAAATTGGCTTAAAAGATGTTCCACATTTTGAAATAAAAGATAATATAAATATTCTTGATCTACTAGTTAATAATAATATTTGTTCAAGCAAAAGAGAAGCAAGAGAATTTATAAATAATGGGGCTATTTATATTAATGATAATAAAATAAATAGTGATATTACAATCACTCGTGAAAATGCGATTGAGAATGAATTAATTATTATAAGGCGTGGTAAGAAAAAATATTATTTAGGTATATTTATATAAAAAATTTTCAAATATATGCTTGGAATTTAATAATTAATTGTTAGACTAATATATTCGTTAAATTATAAAATTGATATTTAGAACATTTTCTATTTATCTTTTTTTGTATTAATATTAATTTTCATTATATTAGAATTGAATAAAAAAAAGAATTCTTAAACGAATTCTTAATATCTTGTTATTCTATCATAAAAACTATTATCTAGGGCAGGGAAATTAACCATTAGTCTAGGATCAAATCTGTTGGCATAATAAGCACTATCCCAAGTATTATAATCTTTACCAACGCGACCATAAAACATAGATAAGTGTAAGTGAGAACCAGTTGAACATTTATCCCAATATTCGACATAAGGATTGCCACCAACAGTTCCGATAACTGTATCTTTAGTAACTCTATCACCAATATTTACATAAATATCACGCATATGCATATATAAACTTGTATAATATTGTCCATTTACATAGTGATAAATATATACATAATTTCCACCACAACTAGAATGTGTTATTATCGAAGCAACTTCGCCATTCGCAATAGCGTAAATAGGAGTTCCACCATCGACACCTGTATCAACGCCAGAATGGAAATCACTAGTCCAACCACCATTTATCCAGTAAGTACGATAACCATAATTACTACTAATATAACCATGTGTTAGAGGTCTCCAGAATGCGGTATCTGGTGGTAATTTATTATCACCACAACTTTTTATATCTTCGTCATCTTTACAATTTATTGCTTCGAGCGATTCAATTACTTGTTTTTGTGACTCAATAGCATCTTCTAAGTTAATCGCATCAGATTCTAACTCCGTAATTCTAGAGCCTAGTTTATCAACTTCAGCTTCTAATTCTTTTTGTTTATTAGCTAAATTTTGCTTTTCAGAATTTAATTCCTCTTGTGTATCCTCTTTACTTGAAATTAAACCATTATATTCATCTATTAATTTATCATTATAAGATGCCAATTGCTCTGATACAGCAGCACGGTAGATAAAATCAGTAAAATCTTTAGCACCAAAAGTATATTCTAGATAAGCAGCTTCCCCATTAGCAATTTGTAAAAAATTAACGATTTTTTTTATCTCATCATCTTTACTATCAATTTGTTCATTTAAATCATCGATTTCATTATTAAGAGTTATAATTTGATCATTAATACTTGCAATTTCATTATTGATGTTCATAATATTTTGCTTTGCTGTATTAATTTGTTCCTCTGTTAATTTTTTTTCATCTTCATTATTTTTTAAATCTTCAATAGTTTTATTTAACTCTGCTTTTAAATCTCCCAATGTTTTACCAGATACCTCTAAACTAGGTATAAAAAAATAGGGTATTAATATAGTAATAATACAGAATATATTAAAAATTTTTCTCATTTTTTTATCCTCCTACAATACAACAATATAATACCATATTTTACAAAAAAATTAAAGAAAAAAATCAGTTCTTGACTGATTTTATCTGTTATAGAATTCAACAATTAATGATTCATTGATATCAGCATTTAATTCACTACGTTCAGGATATCTAACGTAAGTAGCTGCCATTTTATTTTCATCATAAGTTATAAATTCAACTCTATTATGTAATGCTTCTAATGATGATTTAATAATAGCCATATCTTTAGCGTTTTCTTTAACAGCAATAATATCACCAGGTTTACATCTATAAGATGGAATATCAACTTTATTACCATTGACAGTTATATGCCCATGATTAACTAGTTGTCTAGCACCTTTTCTTGTTGTTGAAAAACCAATACGATATACTAAGCTATCTAAACGACTTTCTAGTAACTTTAGTAAGTCCTCACCATGAACACCTTTTAATTTACCTGCTTCATCAAAAGTTTTTCTAAATTGTTTTTCAGTTAAACCATACATAAATTTAACTTTTTGTTTTTCTTGTAATTGTGTGCCATAGTTAGATAGTTTCTTTCCTTTACTAGCTCCATGTTGACCAGGAACAGTAGATTTCTTTGCTAATTCTTTACCAGTTTCTAAAATAGAAAAACCAAATCTTCTTGACTTTCTATTAGTAGGTCCAGTATATCTTGACATAAATTCTCTCCTTCCATATTATGCTTAGACATCAAACTTTTTTATTTTGCCAAATTATAGGGTGTTTATTTTAATATTTTCGCTTTGCAGCCTAAGGTACACAATAACCCCAAAGGTAATAAACACAATTACAATTTTCAAAATAATGCTGCTAGATGAATAATGCAGTTAATATTATATTATGTTTTTCTTAGTTAGTCAAGGCTTATTTCACTTTTATTATATTAAAGGTAAATAAAAAATCGTCAAAAAATGTAAAAAAAATGAAAAAAAATCAAAAAAGTATGATATCATATATAATAGAGGTGGTAGTATGGATGGAATAGCATTCACAATCATTATGTTAGTTGTTGTCGCTATAATCCTTATTGTCGTTGTCTTGAACTTAATTCAAAGTTCAAAAAATAAGAAAATGAAAAATATTATCAATAATTTGGAAGTTCAAAAAAATGCTCTAGATAGTACACCAATTATTCCCGAATTAGCTAAAGTTGAATCTTATTTAAAAAGTGAAAAAATGGAAGTAATGTACAATGATTGGAAAGAAAGACTAGAAAATATAAAAAACATTCAGATTCCAAGAATTACTGATATGATTATAGAAACAGAATATTCTTTGTCACAAATGAATTATAAAACAACTATGTATAAAATTGCCAAACTAGAAATGGAAATATACAAAGTTAGAACTAATTCTGAATTTCTTTTAAACGAGATAAAAGATATAACCAATAGTGAAGAAAAAAATCGAGCCGTAATTACAAAATTAAAAGCCAGATATCGTGAATTATTTCAAAAATTTAGTAACGAAAAAGAAAGCTATGGTGACTACGAACAAATCGTATTTAAACAATTTGAAATTATAGCAAAAAGTTTTGAAAAATTTGAAATAATAATGGAAAATAACGATTATACTGAAGTTGGAGAATTAGTGGGAACTATAAATGATATGTTAAAACATATTGAAGTTGTTACCAATGAATTGCCATCAGTCGTATTATTAGCTACAAGTATTTTACCTAAAAAAATAGTAGAAATAGGTGAAACATATAAAAGATTATCTGAAAAAGGCTATCCACTTGACTATTTAAATGTTGACTATAACATAGAAGAAGCATATAAAAAAATAGACGATATTTTAGAAAGAGCTAAAAAATTAGATTTAGAAGATAGCTTATTAGAACTTAAAGTATTACACGAATATTTTGAAAATTTATTTAATGATTTTGAAAAAGAAAAAGTGACAAAAAGTGTTTATGATGAAGCGAATAATAAATTACAAAATAAATTAACTAAAATTAATGATTTACTAACCGACATATTTTCTTCTATCGATAGTGTTAAAAACTTATATGACTTATCAGAAGAAAATGTTGAAGAATTAAATAAGATAAAAGTTGAATTCGACGAATTAAATAACGATTATCATGTACTAATGTCACATACTTCAAACAACACTTTTGCCTATTCGAAATTAACCAAAGAAATAGAGGCACTAATTTTAAGATTAGCTAATTTAGAAACTAGACTTGATTCTGTTTTAGAACAAATTGGAAGTATGCGTGAAGATGAAGTACGGGCTCGTCAGCAACTTGAAGAAATTCGTTTAATTTTAAAAGAGTCAAAAAATCATATACGTCAATATAACTTACCAGTTATACCTAAATCTTATATGGTAGAATTAAGTGAAGCCCAAGCAGCTATACGTGAAATAGTTAAAGAATTATCAAAAAAACCAATTACAATCGATGTTTTAAATACACGAGTTGATACTGCTAGAGACTTAGTTTTAAAAATTTTTAGTCGAACTAAAGAAATTGTTAAAAGTGCTAAATTTGCTGAAATGGCAATAGTTTATGGTAATAGATATCGTAGTAACGCAGAAGAATTGGATAAAAGACTTACAGTTTCAGAAAATTTATTCTTTAAAGGTGAATATAGTAAATCACTAGAACTTACAATTAACACCTTAAACAATGTTGAGCCAGATATCTATAATAAATTATCAAAATTATATGAAATAGAAAGATAAAAAAAGTAATCAAACATTACTTTTTTAAATTGAGGTTAAAAAATGGAATATTTAGATGTATTAGACAAAAATGGAAATAAAACAGGAATAATAAAGACAAAAAAAGAAATATACGAATCAGGTGACTATCACAGAACTGTTCATATATGGATTATAAATGATAATAAAGAAATATTAGTGCAAAAAAGACACCCAAAAAAAGAAACATTTCCTAATTTATGGGCAATATCTGTAGCCGGACATGTCAGAGCTGGTGAAGATAGCATGAATGCTTTAAGACGAGAATTAAAAGAAGAATTAGGACAAAAAGTAAACGATGAACAAATTGAATTTTTGTTTACTTTAAATCGTAAACAACCATATAAAGATCATATTCTAAATGTTATAGATGATGTTTATCTAGTTCATATTAATTTAGACTGTGAAAATACTAAATTACAATTCTCAGAATTAACAGATATAAAATATGTTTACTATGAATATTTGGAACAAATATTTAAAACTGCAGATCCTGAGTATGTACCATATACTATAGAACATGAAAAATTATTTAATTATTTACATAGAAAATTTGACGATAATTTAATATAAAAAATATTTAATTAATATATAGTAAAACAAAAATATGAATAAAAAATTTAAAAAGAGTAGACAA
>CANQIS010000083.1 GCA_947624115.1 uncultured Bacilli bacterium | reverse complement strand
ATTATTAATAGTTATTGTTAGACTAGTAATTTGTGTTTATTTAATATAATATAATTAGGTGATTTGATATATATATATATGGGCTTAAAAAAAATAGAAAATGATCAAAAATATAAGAAATGTTGTGTTAATACAGTAATAGCTCACCAGGTATAGAATGTCCAACAAAAATTCAAGGTGATATTGGTTCCCAAGGACTACCAGGTGATATGGGTTACCATGGTCCACCCGGACCTCGCATAGGTCAAAATGTAATTTTTCTATAAATACTTATTGATATCATTTATATATAGTTTTAAAATATCATAATCTCTTATATTTTTATTCTTATACCCTAATTCTTTTCTAATTGCTAATATTAACTTTTCAATATACGGTGCTTCATGTTCTATATAATATTTCGTTTTTTCCTCTCTATTTAGTTCTTTTTTATTTAATACACTGTTCATAGATATATCTTTAAATGTAGACCATGCCTTTAAAACATTATCAGAAGCATAAATAGTCATTTTCTTTTGTTGTTCACGTAATTCTTCAACAATATTATTATTATTGCTAATTTCTGCATAAAGAACATTATTTATAAGCCAGTTTAAAAAATTTATGTATATTTCTTGCCTTTCTTTTCTTATTTGATTATCTATAGAAAATTTGTTTTCTAAAACTGATGTTAGTATAGATATATAGACACAAAAGAATGGACAATGTGATAAAATAAAAGCACATTGAGAAAAGTGTCTAAAATGGCTAAAGGAAAAGCATATGATGAAGATTTTAAAAAGATGATAGTGCTGGTGGTACTGTTTTGGATAAAGATTTGCCAGCTGGTGTTGTAATGGTAAAGGTTTTGTAACAATTCCTAACTCTTGTTTAAATTTTGAACTAGTTAATTTAGGTACACGTGACTTTTATTTAATAAGTCCTAATATTACTTATTTAAATACTCATTCAAATAAAATAAATCCAGTTGTTAATTTAGTAATTCAAAAGGTTAAATAATATATACATATTTACATAAAAATAACAGATATTAGTTTTATCTGTTATTTATTTTATTATTCTAATCATTTTTATTAGTTTTTTTATCTTTTTCATCTTTTGTATTTGTTTCGTCTTTTTTATTTATTTCGTCTTTATAATATTTTGCTTCAAATTCTTCCCAGGATTTACTAAATTCGTGATTTTGAAAAGCTTCTTTTAAACCAGTAATTTGTTTTAAACGAATTACTTCATCTAATTCCATTCCTAATTCTCTTCGAATTTTATCATCACTCCAACCGAATGATGCTAAATCTTTAACTATTTGGCTCATATCTTTTATTTGATGTGTTCCTCTAGCACGATTATGGCGAATGGTAGATGCCATTCGATTTTTAATGCTTTTATTGATAACTACGACTGGTATTTCTGGCAAATGAAAATATTCTTTAGCACATCTATATCTATGAAACCCATCAACTATAATGTATCGGTCTTCTTTTTGATCATAATAAGTTACAATTGGCTGTGTATATCCATCTTTTTGAATTGAGTGTCTTAATAATTGTAATTCTGGTTTAGCTACTTTATTTGGATTATAATCATTGGCTGCTACTTTTTTTATAGGTACTAATCTTACATTTAAAACAGGAAAATCAATCTTAGTTGGTTTGACTGACATTTTCTAAATATTGATACTTTCCTTTAGTACCTGATAAATTAAATCCTAATTCTTTCCAAACAGCAATTTCCATTTTATTATCGGTCAATATTCTGATATTATTATTTTTATATAATTTATATATTCTTTCACACATAAATTTTAAAACTTTATCGTATTCATCTTTAACTAATGGATATACGTATGAAAATTCTATACATTCAGTTCCAATTTTGACACCACAAAAGCCTACTAGTTCGGTATCAGAATAAAATAAATACCATATTTTGTTTTTATCATTTACTAAGTAAGGCATTGTCCTTTTGTAAACTCTTTCAGCAAAATATTTTCCCATAATAGAATAGAACTCACTTTTATCATAATTATCTTGATATACTTTTACTTTATACATTTACTTCACCTCTATTAATTTTTTTTGAAATTTCATCTAAATCTTTATCATTATGATTTGTTGATAATAAATTTTTATATTTCTTGTGCAACTGATATAACTTTTCAACATCTGTTTTTGTTTGGCTATAATTTAGTCTTTTCATCCAAAAATCATTATGTTCAATGGCTCGTGCTATTCTGCGCCAACTAGCAACAACTTTAGCATTTTCTAATTTTTTATCTTCTTCATCTTTGATGTCTTCTACTTTTACCCCTCTATTTTCATAATACCAATTTAAAAATTTTTTTATTTTATAATAATAATGATCTCTTAATTCAGGAACATATAATCCGATACTTTCTAATAGGAAAACAGCATATTGTTGCCAAGTCATCCCTTCTGGTTTTTCAGTTTTCATAAGTCCTAAAACACCAGTTCGACAATATATATTTCCAAAATTAACACCATGTACACGATTTAATACTTTTTCCCAAGTTTCATATTCTAAGCTTTTAAACTGGTCTAAACTTTTACGCTGATCATCACCATATGGTTGACATAATCGTTGGTCATTAACAGGGACACCATTTTTATACATTTGTTCATATATTTGGTTGTATTTTAAATTATATGTAAAGACGGTTTTCCATATATCTGAAGTAGCAAAATCATAAATTGGAAAAACTGTATAGGCATTCAATTTATGATTACTGTATTTTACTCTAGTAGTCCATTTTTTATCTTCAAAGGTTTCTTTGCTAGTATTGGTTAAAGTACGAAATCGATTTAAACTTTCATCTGATCTAATTGCAACACCACAAGCTGTGTTACCACCGTGTTTTTTATTGAACCATTCAGCAAAGTATATAATAAAATCTTCAAATTCTATACCTTTGTGAAACCATTTCCAATCTTTTGGATAATTTCTAGAATGAATAACATCTGGATCTTTTGGAAGAGGCCTAACCCATTTTTTCTTATCGTTATAATCCCAACAAATCCATTTTGATTGAATTATTGAAACCGCATTTCTTAAAGAAATTGGTAAAGCAATCCAATACCATCTTTCAATACAATCTTTGACAGTTTCTTTTAATTCACGAATATGATTAATTGTAGCGGTATATTGAGCTTCAAAATCAACATATAATACACTAAATTTAACATTTAATTCTCTTGCCTTTATAGCTGCCAATTGCAACATAACACTACTATCTTTACCACCACTTACTGAGAAATAATAGTTATCAAAATGTGTAAACATATATTCTAATCTTTCAAAAGCGGCGGTGATAACGTCTTTATCGGTAAAAACTTTTGGCATATTTTTTCACGTCCTTATACTGCATAAATTGTTTTTGATTAATTATATTATATCACTTTTAAAATTATTTTCATAATTTTATTTTAAAAAAAAACCATTAATATTTTATTAATGGTTGTGAGAAGTGAATAATTATTTAGTTTTTTAATTTAGTTTGGTAGGTGAATAAAATCATAAGTTATAGAGTAAAATCAAAAATATAATATTAGGTTAATATATGTTTTTATAATTTAGAATTTTAATTTTTTTCACTTCTCTATTATATTATAATAATTTTTTTATTAAAATCCTTTTTTTTAACAAAAGTTTTTTATATTTTTATGAAGTTTTTTATAATATATAGTATTTTTTCATAATCGTTTTTGTTTAAATCGCTAATATTTTTTGGTTCATCAATGGATAGATTAATGTTACTTTTATCATATATTTGAGCGGTATTAGTGATTTCAGATTTTAATAATGGTATACCAATAAAATTACAATCAAGTAAAAGTTTATCTTCGAGTTTATCATATTCTTCTAAAATGTTCTCATCAAAAATTTCTGATAAATTAAAGTTAAAATTATTATTTGAAAGTAAACCTATTTTAATTGATAAATCTTTTTTATTATTGGAATTACTAGTTACGACTTCTGTTACTTTACTATCATTGATGTAAATTTCAGCATTTTTGATATCATCATTATTGTTAAATGTAACATGAGCAATTCTTTTTTTATCAGCATATAATTCGATTATATTATTATCTTTGATAAAGGAAATAGTCAGGTTATTAATATTTAAATCTAAAATGCTATCAACACCAGTAAATTCTATTTCATATTTTATTAATTTATTATTATATGTATAGGTATTAAAATAAATGGTTATTTCATTTGTTAAATCATTGATAAGATTAATTTTTAATTCATCAAAATTACTATATATATTTTTAATTATTTCTTTAGCTTTTTCATCTTCTTTTAAATCTATAATTAGATTATTTAAGATTTCAGTTATATTTTTACTATCTAATATTAAAATATTTTTTTTAGTATTAATTTCTTCATTATTTAAAATAATTGTTTCATTTGTTGTATTAAAATATTTATCTTTTAAATTACTGATGAAGCTATGTAATATTAAATTAATTAAATATTTTTGATCATCTATATATAATACTTTATTTTTAAATATATCAAATAAATTGTTTATTTGGATATAATAATCACTAAATTGATTTAATTTAAAGTAATGTTTATTATCATTTATATAATATGAAATGTTTAAATTGTTATCTTCATATTGATTATTTAATTCTAATAATATTTCATCATCATTTTTTGATAATATGTATTCTATCTTTAAATCATTAAGATAATCTATTTTATCCATTATATTTTTTTGAGTATTATTTAAATTAATAATATCTAAAATTTTTGGTTCAATATTTATGTTTAAATTTCCTTTATATGTAAAGTCATTTTTTAAAAATTCATAATTTGTATTTTTGATATTATATATATCTTGATAATCATTTTTTAGGCTTGTAATTGCTTCTATAAAAAATTTTTTAGGTGTATTGTAAATTTTTTGATAAAAATTAAATCCAACTATGGCAATTAAAATAAAAATACTTAAAAACATAAAACATTTGGTCATACGACTTGTTTTGTTTTTCATAATTTGTCTCCTTATTTTTTAACAACCTGTTTTATGGAATTCTAATCTTAATTTATCAGCAATTGTAACAATAAATTCAGAATTAGTTGGTTTAGCCTTATCGATATCAACACTATGTCCAAAAATTTCTTCCATAAGTGACCAATTTCCACGATTCCAACTAACTTCTATGGCATGTCTTATTGCTCTTTCAACTCGTGAAACAGTAGTTTCAAATTTAGAAGCTAACTCAGGATATAATTCCTTAGTTATACCACCAATTGTTTCTGGGTGTTCAAAAATTATTTCTATACCTTCTCTAATATATTGATATCCTTTAATATGAGATGGTATTCCTAACTCATGCAGTACCTTAGTTATCGAAATTTGTAAATTATTATGATAAAAATCAATATTTTTAGATGACTGTTCTTTAGTTTTAGCACAGTCTAAAATTCTTTTTTCTAAATCTGATAATTCAAAAGGCTTTAATATAAAATAATTAACTCCATATTCTGATACATCTCTAATAACATCTGGAGCATTATAGCTGGTTGCAACGATTATTTTTTTATCTATCCCTCTTGCTCTCATTTCTTCTAAAACATACATACCATCTTTTCTTGGCATTATTAAATCTAATATAATAACATCAAATCTATCTAAATTATTTTGAATTGTATCTATACCTTCACCACCATCATGAGCGTCTAAAACTATATCAATTATAGAATGACTACTAAAATATTCTTTTACCATATTTACTAAATTTACATTATCATCAATCATTAAAACTTTTATTTTTTCCATTCTTATTCTCCCTATCTATTTTTTTGACTTTTTTATTATACTATATAACACTCTTATAATTCTAGAGTAAAAAAGTTCTAATTTTGTCGAACGATGTCGAAAAAAGAAAAAAAGAAGTAGATTGCCGAAATCTCGACATTTTTTACTTCTTTTTTTAATTAATTGTTATTTTAAATGGTTCTGATTCTTGAGAGTAAACATAGTCAGGACCACTACCATATCTCATTCTAACTCTTATATTATGGGTACCTTTACTAGAGATTGGATAATAAAAACGAGCCTTAGAATTCATGTCTGTCCATTCACCATCATCTATTTTTATTTGCGGTTTATTGCCAAAACCATTTTGTGGCAAAATAACATAAACGGTCCCAGTTGCAGTACTATTTGTATTATAACTTTTTGAACATGAGTTAAAACTAGTAGTATCACAATCACCTTCAACGGTAAAACTTGGTGCTGATGGACTAGCAAATGATGTTTGAATTTTCTCTATTGGTTTTTGAAGATATTTGAAATTTGTCAATTGGATATTACAGCCACCAAAAGATAACTTTAGAAAACCTGGAGTAGAATTTATATAACTTCCGTGTGACGTTACATGTTCACTATCGTAATCTCGTGGTATAGCAGAACAATTGTTAGCAGAGGTACAAAAGGCAATTGAACCATTCGGTGTAGATATTGTATAATCGAATGAATATCCGGCACTTGTTAATGGTATATAATATGTCATACTAGGCCCACTCATTTCAATAATGCCATCAGAAAATTTTGGAGCTCCAAAATAAACACTGCTACTACATATAAAATCAAGGGTTAATTTATTTGCCTCAATATTTCCGATAATACCATTAGTAATATCGCGATTACTATTTAATAAATTATTTTTTTTAGATAATGTGGCTATAGTTATAGCCATTAAAACGATAAATAGTAGTAGCATTGAATATATTATTGTTGTTATAGCAAATCCTTTATTATCTAATATTATTTTTCTTTTCATATTTTTTCCCCTTTTATAATAAAAATGATTATGTATTTTACATAATCATTTTATCATTTATATCTTTTTTTGACAATATATTATTGTCTGTTTTCAGGTTAAAAACATGAAAATAATTTAAGACATAGAATTATCCTATATTTTATAAAGGTTAATCTATGTTTTTTT
>CANQIS010000082.1 GCA_947624115.1 uncultured Bacilli bacterium | reverse complement strand
GTTAGGTAATTATTATATAAATTTTAAAATAGTTAAAAAGGAGGTATGATTGATAATGAAAAGACAATTGTGTATAGTTATGCTGATATCTTTAATGTTAGCTGGGTGTAGTTGTACTAAAAAGAATACAGATGATACAAGTGAAAGCATTGCTTTGACGGATATGAATCAGATTGTTGAATTGTTTGAAAGCAATCTGGATAGTTTGAAAAATAAAGATTCATACAGCTATTATGAATTAAATGGAAATACTATTGTTAGTTCTACTTATGATCCTGAAACAGGTTTATTAGATGATTTCAGCTATGTTTTTGAAAATATGAGTTTTACGAGTGGAACTGTTGTTGTTAATCCACAGCAACAGTTCTATATATCCATGGAAAATGATCAAATTTGTGCTAAGAAAGATTTTGATTCAGATGAAATAGAGATTTATGATATTTCCGAAAAAGAGAAATGTGATAGTGATATAGTATTGAATGGTGATCCATTTATTGATATTATGGCTGCTTATTCGCTAACCAATAAAGAGTTTTATTATTCAGATGATGTTATTCCTGAAGGTCCAATTTCTTTCTATTTAATAAGTAATATTATGGATCGTAGTAATTTTACTTACAAATGGTTTAGAAATGGTGAAGAAATACCTGATTCTAATTTTAATATTTATACTGTTACTGCTGAACAAGAAGATGCGGAATATTATTTTGAAGCTACTTCACCAGATGGACAAACATTTACTTCATCAAAATTTCATTTAATCATACAATAAATATTTTATAATAATTATATGCTATATCTTAGATTTGATTTTTGTGTATTATTTTTCATAACTAAGATATAGCATTGATATATTGAAAGGAATGTATTAATTTTATGTTTAAAAAATTTTATTTATTACTTGGTTTGTCATTATTATTGGTTGGTTGTAGTTGTTCCAAACCAGTTAAAGATAATAATGATAATGAATTGGATAGTAATAGTCCAAAAGAAAATGTTCAACAAATTATTAAATTATTTAATGAGCGTTCTGGCGAATTAAAAGTTGATAATATATATAATATATATACTTTAAAAGATAATATATTATCTGGTAGTAATTATAATTCTGATATTCAAGATGTTGAAGAGGATTTGCATGTTGAATTGGATAATGTTGGTTTTACTAATGGTACAGTGTTGGTTGATCAGAAAAAAAAGTTATATATATATATGGAAAATGAACAAGTATGTGCGAAAAAAGATTTTGATTCTGATGAAATAGAAGTTTATGATATTTCAGATAAGGAAAAATGTGATGGTACTTTGCCTGATATGGGTCAAGAATTATTATATTTATTTGCTTCTTCTTTTGATGCTACAAAAGTTTATAATAGTAATGACATAATAGATGAATTTCCTATAAGATTGATTAGTATTCTTAGTGTTTCATTAGATTTGACTGATGCAACGTACAAATGGTTTAGAAATGGTGTAGAAATTGAATCAATATATGGTTCAATGATTGAAATTGAACAGGAAACCGAAAATGCTGACTATTATTTACAAGTAATTACACCAGATGGCAAAAAATATAATTCATCTGTATTTAATTTAAAAGTTAAATAATAATATTTTAATTTATATAAAGTTTTTAATATAAGAATAGCGAAATCTATTCTTTTATTTTAATTTATGCGATAAATAATTTTATTTTCTTTTGCAAATTTTAATTTATAACTTTTATATTTTCTGTTATTGTAGTATAATGTTTATAGATAGAGGTGAATGTATAGTGAAAAATTTTAAAAAAGATACTATTAGTTTAATTAGCTCGGTTCTATTTTTAATTGTTGGTATTTTGTTGTTTTCTAATCCAGGTGGTGTAATTAAATTTGTTTCTTACATTATTGGTTCAATTTTTATAATAATGGGAATTGGTAAAATTATTTCTTATTATAAGATGATAAAAAAAATGAATATTACTAATACTGGTGATATGGTAATGGGTATTATCTCTATTATATTAGGTATTATTATAATTTTGTGCTTATCTGCTTTAGCTTTTGTAATAAATATTGTAGTTGGTGCTTGGATTTTATATTCTGGAATTATAAAATTAATATATGCGTTTAATTTGAAAGAAATGAAATTAAGTAGTTGGGTTTATGTTTTGATCGTATCTATTATTTTAATTATAGGTGGATTATATGTTGTAATTAATTGTAATACTGTTTATAGTACAATTGGTTTATTTTTAATTATTTATTCTGTTATTGAAATTATTCAGTATATTATTTTACCTAAAAATATTAATCCTAATATTATTAAATAAATTTTTTCGATTAAATTATTGTAAAATTACAATAATTTTTTTAAATAATTTGTATTTGAGGTGAATTATGCAAGATTTATTAGTTTTGATTGTACCGTTTTTTTTATATATGATTTTAAAATATAGGAAATCTTTTTATATGTTACAGCAAAATTCTTATAATGTAAGTAATAGATATATAAAGTGGATTTTTAAAAATATACATAAAGTTTTTATTACATACGAGATATTTATTTTTGTATTTATGATATTAATAAATTTAGTTAATATTTTTTATTATAAATATATTATTGGTTGTGTATATTTAATATGTTTTTTTATTGAATTAAATTTAATAAAGAAGGAACAGCAAAAGAAAAAATTTGTTATTACAAGTCGTATTAAAAGGTTATTTTTTACTATGTTTTTGTTATTTGGTATGTTAATTTATATTATGTTTAAATTGTATAATGACAAATATTTAGTATGTTATTACATAGTAATAGGTATGTTTGGTTATTTGTCGTTTATTGTTACATATTTTATTAATATAATTAATATTCCCGCTGAAAAATTTGTCTATTTTTATTATTTAAATAAAGCTAAAAAAAAATTAAGAGGAATGCCAAATTTAAATGTGATAGGAATTACTGGTAGTTACGGTAAGACAAGTAGTAAGAATATTTTAAATACGATTTTGAGTAGTGAGTATAATTCTTATCCTACTCCTAAGAGTTTTAATACACCTTATGGCTTAATGAAGGCTGTTAATAATGGTTTAGATAAGTTTGATAATGTGTTTATTGCTGAAATGGGTGCATGTAAGTTAAAGGATATTAAAATTTTGTGTGATTTGGTGAAACCAAAGTATGGGATTATAACTACTATTGGGGTGGCTCATTTAGAAACGTTTAAAAGTGAAGAAAATATTATAAAAGGAAAGTTTGAATTAGTTGAATCTTTACCAGTATCGGGTTGTGCGATTTTAAATCGTGATGATGAAAAACAGGTAAATTATAAGATAAAGAATAATTGTAAAATTGTTTGGATAGGTATTGATAATGATGCTGATGTTAGAGCTTTTGATATAAAATTATCTTATAAGGGAACTAATTTTAAAGTTAAATTTGAATCTGATAGTAATGTTTATGATTTTTCGACAAAATTGCTTGGTAAACATAATATTTATAATATTTTAGATGGTTTGGCTTTAGGTTATGAATTAAAAATACCGATCGCTAAAATGCAGGCTGCAGTATCTAAAATAATGCCAATTGAACATAGATTGGAATTAAAAAAGTATAAGGATATGTATTTAATTGATGATGCTTTTAATTCTAATCCAGTTGGTTCGAAGATGGCTCTTGAGGTACTTGATTTAATGCCTGGTAAAAAAATTATTGTTACGCCTGGTATGATTGAACTTGGTGAAAAACAATATGAATTAAATTATAAATTTGGTGAATATATTGCTGATGTTTGTGATGTAGTAATATTAATTGGTGAAAATCAAACGAAACCAATTTATGATGGTTTAATGAATAAAAAGTATGATAAGCATAATTTATTTGTTTTAAATGATGTTAAGGAATCTTTTGTTCTTTTAGAAAGGTTAAAGGATAAAAGTACGTATGTATTATTAGAAAATGATTTACCAGATTTATTTAATGAGTAGGAGGAATGGTATGAATATTCAAGTTGATTCGAGAAAAGTAAAACCAGGTGATATTTTTGTTGCTATAAAAGGTTTAACAACTGATGGTCATGATTTTATTGAACAAGCTATTGCTAATGGTGCTTCAAAAATTGTGGCTGAAAGAGGTAAATATAGTGTTGAGACGCAAATTGTAGATGATACTAGGTTATATTTAGCAAGTTATTTATATAAAAGGTATGAGGAACAATTATCTAAAATTATTTTTATTGGTTTGACTGGTACTAATGGTAAAACTACAAGTTGTTACTTGATTTATCAAGCATTAAATAAGTTAGGAAAAAAGACTGCTTATATAGGGACAATTGGTTTTTATGTAGATGGTAAAGTTAAGGATTTAGATAATACAACACCAGATTTAATTGAATTATATTCTATGTTTGATTATTGTATACAAAATAATGTAGAAGTTATTGCGATGGAAGTTAGTAGTCATGCTTTGGAATTAGGTAGAGTAATGGGAATTGGATTTGATTATGCTTGTTTTACAAATTTAACACAAGATCATTTAGATTTTCATAAAACGTTAGATAATTATAAAAAGGCAAAGTTAAAATTGTTTAATAATTTAAGAAATGAAAGAATAGCTATTATAAACGGTGATGATAAATTTTATAATGAATTTTGTTTAGCTGAAAATAAGAATATAATTTATGGTACTAGTGATAGAGCAGATTATAAAATTATTGATTATAAATTGTATATTGATTCGTCGGAATTTACTCTTTTATTTGATAATAAAAAATATAATATTATTTTAAATATACCAGGTAAATATAATATATATAATTATCTTAATTTATTGATTATTTTAAATAGAATGGGATATAGTATGGAGACTATTATTGATTTATCTTTGGATTTAAAGGCTCCTAGTGGTCGATTTGAAACAATAAAATATAAAAATTCAATAGTAATTGTCGATTATGCTCATACTCCAGATGCTGTTGAAAATATTTTAAATAATGTTAATGAATATAGAAAAGGAAAAATAATTACAATTATTGGTTGTGGTGGTGATCGTGATAGAACTAAACGCCCAATAATGGGTAATATAGCAACTAAAAGTTCTGATTTTGTAATTTTTACTAATGATAATCCGAGAACGGAAGATGAAAAGGTAATTATGAATGATATTATAAGTAGTTTAAAGACAACTAATTATATTGTTAAGTATGATAGAAAAGATGCAATTGAATATGGTATTGATATGTTAAAAGATAATGATATTCTTTTGATACTTGGAAAAGGTCATGAGGATTATCAAATTATAGGACATGAAAAAAATCATTTTAGTGATGTAGAAACTGCTAAAAATTATATAGATAAAAATAAATAGATATTATATATTAAAAAATTTAATATTTTATTTTTAGGTGATGTTATGTATAAAAAAATTAATTTAATTTATTTATTATTATCAGATTTTATGCAACTTTATTTTATTTTTTTATTTTCAGTTTATCAAATTAAAATTGTTGATTATCGATCAATTGCATTAACTTTTTCTATAATTTTAGGTTATAATTTGATTAATTCGTTTGGTAAACAAAAATTAATTAATTTTAAAATTAGTGAGTTAATAATTTGTGGTATTCTATCAATATTATTTTTAATAATGTTACCAATAAATCAATTAATTTTAGATTTAAAGCTTTTGAATATTAATGATATTTTGATTTATTTTTATGTAATGTTGTTGATTATTTCAATTTTATTTAGTTTGATAAGGATATTTTCTTTTAATTCAAAAAAATATACTGATGATATTGATTCGTTAAAAAAAACTAAAAAAATAATAATGTTAGTATTTATTGTATTAACTTTTATATATGTTTTTTCGAGTAATACAGGATTTTATGATTCTGATTTTCCATCTGTTTGGAATAATATAAGAATTGATAATTGGCATACATATGCATATTCATTATTTGTTCATTTTTGCAAAAAATTATTTGCTAGTCCATATCCAATAATTTGGCTACAAAGTGTCTTTTGGTTGTTTTCCTTAAATTATTCTTTAAAATTGTTAATACTTATTGTAAAGAAGAAAAAAGCTTTAGTAGCTTTTGCAATTTTGCAGATTATTTTATTAGTTGGTTTTAAGCAAGTTTCGCATTTATGGAAGGATACTATTTTTTCGATTGGTATTTATTGTTATATCTTGACGATTATTGATTTTGTTTATAATAATTTTAAATTTTCTAAACGATATTGTTTACAATTTATGTTGTTTGGAATGATTGTTTCTTTATTTAGACATAGTGGTTGGGTTTTAATATTATTAATGACAATGGTATTTATAGTTATATTTTTGATTTTAAAATATTATAAGAAAGTTTGTTATATGGGTATGATAGGGTTAATTTCAATTTCAAGTTTCTTTTTATTAGATTTTTATTGTAGAAATATTCGTCATTATTGGGTTTTTCCTAAATATGTAACGTATACAGTACCTATTTATCAAGTTGGTTCATTTGTAAATAATAATTATTATTTTTCTGATGATGAAGTAAATTATGTAGAAATGTTATATCCACTCATTGTTTGGCGTTCAACTTTTGAGAAGTATAATGGCGATAGCCTAGCTAGATCTTATTTAATTCCGGAAGAATATCATTTAAATATGGATAATTTTAATTATAGTGGTTTATTAAAATTAAATTTTAGTATGTTTATTAATGAACCTATATATTATTTAAAATCTTTATTGGAACTTGAACATTCATTATGGCGATTTACTGATTTAGAATATTGGAATGAATTTTTTTGGATATGTGATGATTGTAATTTATTGGTAAATGATGAAATATTAGAAACTAAAACGACATTTTTTAATGATATTAAAAATGTAATTGAAAGGATTTTATTTGATAATAGTCTTTTATTTGATTTAAAAAGTCGTGGGGGATTTGCTGTTTATGTTTTAATATTGTTAACTGTTTTATGTATTTATAAAAAACAATATAAATTAATAATTCCTATTATTCCGTTGATGATATGGTGGTGTTTGTTATTTATTAGTATGCCACGTAGTTTGACTAGATATATTGTAATATTTATAATATCTTGCCCAATTTTGTTATTAATTATTTTAAATGCAGAGAATAAAAAGGTGATTAAGAAGTGTGATAGAAGCCATGAGTCATAGGCATATGATATTAAAAAAGATATTATTAAGTGTTATGATTATAGATTTGTTTAATTCAACTATTTTTTATGTCTTAACTAATTATTATAAAAATATAATTGAGCATGAAGCATTCAATATTTCTTTAATAG
>CANQIS010000081.1 GCA_947624115.1 uncultured Bacilli bacterium | reverse complement strand
ATGTTTTATTTATTAATATTTTTTGTTCACAATTAGGATATAATCTAAACTTATATGCTTTATTTATTACCATGTTATCACCACCAAGAATGTATTAACATATTATCATACGAAATTACGTTCGTCAATAATTAATTAACATTTTTTAGAAGAAAAATCCTAATAAATACAAAAAATTTACTAAAATAAGTTATTTATTACAAAATAATAAATTATTTGCTTTAATAATTTTGTCTATATCATAACATATTTCCGTACAATATTCTAGTATATTACCCAAATTGATATAATCTACTTTTTTATTTAATTTAATATATAATTCATTATTATATTTATATAACGAGAAGTCATTATTGGATAAATAGTTTTTAATGAAAAAGAAATCATTTATTTTATATAAAAATTCAACATTATTATGAATCGTTATCTGCATATCAACTTGATCATTAAAATATTCATAATACTCAATATCTTCTTTTTTCATAGAAATAATAATACCATAGATATCATTTCTATAAACATCGATATTATAATAGCCATTTATTTTTAAATCATAATTTTTTTTAAGATTTTCCATTAAATCATTCATATAATCTTCGATAGAATCTACATCTAAAAAATTTACTTTATCAATATAATGATTATTTAGATAGATAATTATTTCCTCATCACTAGAGTTTATCTTCATAATATCACCTAGATTATTGTATGATTAAAAGATTAAAATGTCCTACATTGTTCTTTCAATTTTTTCTTGAATTTCATCACGACCTAATTTAGTAACATTAGAAAACATAACAAAATCATCACCAACTACTAATTCCAAATCTTCTAACAATTGAGAACGTTGCTTTTGTTGCAATGTAATACCAACCTTATCAGTTTTAGTCGCAACAATTGTTACAGGAATCTTATAATGTTTTAAAAAATTATACATCATAACATCATCACTGCTCAATTTATTACGAAAATCTATCAACATAAATACCTGTTTCAAATTTGGTCTATTAATTAAATAATCTTCCATCATTAAACCAAATTTTTTTTGTTTCTGCTTACTTATATTAGCAAAACCATATCCAGGTGCATCAACCAAATAAAAACTATTATTAACCAAATAAAAATTAATTGTCTGCGTCTTACCGGGATTAGAAGATGTTCTAGCATAATTTTTTCTACTAATAATTGTATTAATAAAACTACTCTTACCAACATTAGAACGACCAACTAATAAATACTCAGGTAAATTATCAGTTGGATATTGACTTCTTCTAACCGCACTAATAATCAAATCAACACTTGTTATTTTCAAAATTAACACCTTTTTTCTATTAAATACATTATACCTTACTAAAAAAAATTAGTCAACTTTTACCAATTTAAAAAAATTATATAATAAAAAACCAAGATCATAACATCTCGGTTTCAAAATTTAATTCAAAATTAATCATTCTTTTTAGCTGCTTTAAACATCTTTTTCCATAAACCCTTAGAAGAATAATTTAAAATTCCAACCTTATATATTCGCATACCATATTTTATTAATAAATAATTAGCTAAAACCATAATCAAAATGGCTATAATCATCTCAAAAATACCAAATTGACCTAAAATTAATAACGATGGTGATAAAATAGCTGAAATAAACGGTACAAAAGCAAATACTTTTATAAATAATGCTCCATCAAATACAGAAGACATCATAGCTAAATAATAACCTACTAAGGAAATAACCATAATTGGTGTTTGTAATTGTTGAAAATCTTCAGTGTTAGTTGTCATGGATGCCAAAATTCCAGCCAATAGAGAATAAGCAATAAAAGTTAATATCATTAATAAAAGTATTAAAGGTATAATATAAATCAACTGATTTCCTATACTAGAATTCATAATATCATTTATAATACTCCCAACTTCTGTTCCAAGTCCATTAACAATCGAATTACCACCTATTAATTTTCTAATTAAAAATCCAATAAATGTAAACGAAATCAACAAAATTCCTTGAATCAAAACAAATAAGTTACCAGCAATTACTTTAGAAGCAAAATGTGTTTTTGGCGATACATTAGAAATAATTATTTCCATACCTCTAGTTGTTTTCTCATCATTAACCTCTGCACCAATCATTTGAACCAAAAATAAAGATAACATAAAAAATGGCAAAATTATAACTGGAAAAACAGTCGTCATAATCATATTAGTATTTTCATCATCCGATTTTTCATCTTCATTTAATATTTCTCTCTCAATTTCAATTGGTTCATAAATTTGATTTAATTCTTCCACAGAAATATCTGAATCCAAAATATTTAAACTAACTTTTGTATTAGTTAAAGCATTTACAATTAATTGATAATCAATTGTGTCAATAAGACTTTCCGTAATAATTTTAGCTTTAACAGTATTTTCATCATCATTCTCAATCTGAATAACAATTATATCTTTATCATCTTCAATTAATTTTTTAGCTTCTTCTATATCTTTATCATAATTTATAATTTCAAAATTACCCTCATTATTTCCTGTTAAATCAATAGCACTACTTGACAATTGTTCATTAAATAAATCAAACGATCTTGTTGTATCATCAACAACATATATTTTTTGAACATTTTCAAAGTCACCACCAAAGAAAGTAATAATACTATCAATATTTATTACCCCAACAATAATAATGGCAATAATAATATTCGCAAACAAAAACCATTTTGTTTTAATTTTTCTTTTTAAACTTATCCCAATTAAATAATTAAGTTTACTTCTCATAGCTCTCACCTACCTTAGCTACAAAAATCTCATTTAAAGATGGTTCTTCTACTACAAACTTAGTTATATTAGACTTCTTACTAATTTCCTTAAAAACATTAGAAACAATATCATTACTCTCTATTTTAACTTCAAATTCATCAGATTTTTCAACAACTTCATATACACCATCTATTTTTTCTAAAAACTTCTTATCTACATCACCTTTAATAAGAATATTCTTTTTACGATATTGTTCCTTAATATCAGAAATATAGCCATCAATAACCGGCTTACCTCTTAATAAAACAACAATTTTTTTACAAAATAATTCTACATGATTCATTTGATGTGATGAAAAAATAATCATACTACCTTTACTTGCCATTTCCAAAATAACTTGTTTAAATAATTCGATATTGATTGGATCTAAACCTGAAAAAGGTTCGTCTAATATTAGTAATTTAGGATCATTTATAATAGCAGTAATAAATTGGATTTTTTGTTGATTACCTTTAGATAATTCTTTAATTTTTTTATCCTTATATTCCATAATGCCAAACCTATCTAATAAATTATCTAATTTTGACAAAATATCCTTATCAGACATACCCTTCAATGTCCCATAAAATAAACATTGCTCTTTAACAGTTAATTTAGTTAATAAACTTCTTTCCTCAGTCAAAAAACCAATTTGATCTGTTACCGAATAATCTATCTTATTACCATTTAAAGTTATTTTACCACTACTTGGTTCCAACAATCCCATAATCATTCTAAAAGTTGTTGTTTTACCAGCACCATTTACACCAAGCAAGCCAAAAATTTCGCCTGGTTTTACAGTAAATGATAAATTATCAACAGCTTTAAAATCACCATAATATTTTGTAATTTTATCAACCTTTAACATTTTTTCTCCTCCTGTAAACTCACTTAATTATACTATTTTATTTGGTCAATTACAATAAATATTTAAAATTTTATACATACTTTCTTAACAAAATAAAAATTTATTTTATGTTAAATTATCATATTTTGTCCCTATAAATATAGTTAAAAATACTACCAACAATTACCACCTTTAAAATATTTAAATAAAATTTTCATAACATTATCAAACAGCATAACTTATATTCACAAGAATTATCTAATTTATCTAAATTTTATAAACTATAATTAACTAATTTATTTTTAAAAATGCAATCATTAATTATACATTCAAATTTATGATATTTAAATTATAATAGGTTTATTTAGTAGTTGCAACACCTTTTTGATTTTATTTACACAAAAAAAACACCTGAATTTATCAAGTATTTAATTTACATAATAATACAAATAACAAAGAACGCAATTCCTAAAATAGCTGTCATACGAGTTATAAATAATTCTCCTCCACGTTCTTTTCTATTAGCAAATAAGTTATCATTACCACCTGATATTACATTTGATGCTCCCTCTGATTTAGCACTCTGTAAAAGGACAATGGCAATTAATAAAATTGATACTGTAATTAATAATATTTCCACAGTAATTCCTCCTTCAACTTACATTAATTTATCATAATTTATAAATAAAATCAAGTATGACATTATTTTCCCTTTGGATTAATTATATAAATTGTATTTTCATTAAATGATAATGATTTAATTAATTTATCTAATTTAGAAAATTCTAAATTATTAATTAATTCATAATCATTATATACAATATCACCATATTTTATTATATTACTCATAATTTTATTATTAATATGATAAATATTATCACTAGCCATAATAGTTGAACTTATCGAACATTTTTTCTTTCTTTCAAATTCTTCTTTATCAATTAATTTATTATTAATTTCCTGTTTTATTATTTCACTTAATTTTTCTGGTTCTTTAGTTTCGGCAAAAATATTTATCAAAATATAATTATCAATATTATTTACTGCTAAACCAAAATCTTCATAAATTATTTGTTCCTCTTTTAAATTTTCAACTAATTTAGAAGTAACACCTGTTTTAATATCAAAATAATATAGTATATAATTATATATTTCATAAAATGTATAATCATTTAAATTACTTATATCTATTTTATAAGATACAGCCAATTTATTTGTATTTATATCCATATCAATTTCTTGTTTTTTTACTGATACTTCTTTTTTCTCATTATATTTTTTTATTTCTATTTTTTGTTTATTAGGAAATTTTTTCTTATTCTGATTTTCTTTTATTATTTTAATTACTTCTTCGGGATTTACATTTCCGGTTACAACTACAAACATATTACTTGGATGATAAAAAGTATTATAACAAACATATAAATCTTCTTTTGTTATCTCATAAATACTTTCTTTTGTTCCAACAATTGGATACTTTATAGGATGCTCATTAACTAAATTAGCTAAACTACCTTCATACATTCTCCAATATGGATCATCTTGATACATACTTCTTTCTTGATCAATAATACCTTTTTCTTTTTCAACATTTTCATCAGTAAAATATGGTTCTTGAACATAATCAAGTAAATAATTAATATTTTCTTTAAATTTTTCTGAACCAGAAAATAAGTATGTTGTTTTATAATACGATGTATTTGCATTAGCATCAGCACCATTTTGACTAAAAAAAGTAAAAGGATCTACACCATCTTTTTGTTCAAATAATTTATGTTCTAAAAAATGCGCAACTCCATCTGGTACTCTTTTCATCTTCTTTTCGCCAATTGGAACAAATTCATTAACATTAGCACCAAATTTAGTTGAAATAGTCGCATATATATTATGTTTATTTAACATTGGCACAACATAAATAGATAACCCATTATCAAGTGTTTCACTATAAACATCTAATCCTAATTTATTGAAGGTCTTCTTGTTCATTTTGATCTCCTCCTTGTAATAAGTAAATAGTATCTATATGTATTTTTTTAGCAAACTCAACAATCATATCTTTGGTAACTGTTTTAATTTTTTTGATACGTTCTTCCATTAAATCAAAACCTAAATATTCAGCAGTAACATAATTATTTAAAATCGACACTTCCGAATCATAAATTGCCTCACAACTATTAATATAAGTTGCCACTGCTTTATCTATATCTTCTTGGCTAAAATCACCATTCATCATACTTTTAATTTCTTTTTTTATTAAACCAACAGCTTTTTTATAATCTTTTTTATCAATTCCAGAAGTAATAATTAATAAATTACATATTGGTTTAAAAGAAGACGATACATAATAACATAAACTATTTTTTTCTCTTACTGATTGAAACAATTTTGAATCTGGTCCACCACCTAAAATAAAAGAATATATATTAGCAACATATTGTTTTTGAAATAAATCTAATTTATCAACTTTACAACCTATATATAATTTACTTTGACTGATATCTTGTTCTTCTTTAACGGTTTTAACTCGTGATCTAAATTTATCATGATCAATAAAATGCGTACAAACTGGCTTCTTTATCGTATTAATTAAAAATTTTTTACTTATTAATTCTTTTATTTCATTGGCTGATACATCCCCAATTACAAATATATCAACAATATCCTTTGTTAACATTTTCTCATAAGTTTTATATAAATCTTTTTCAGTTAATTTATCTAAATCAGCAAGATACCCATTAGGATTAATCGCATAATTTGACTTCTTATCCATTTCTTCTAATAATCGGTCTAAAGCATATTGCCTTGGATTTTCTTTTTTTGATTCAATAGTATTCTTTAAGGATTCCTTAACAATATTAAAATTCTTATTTTCAAACTTCTTTCTTTCGACATTAGGATTAAAAAGAATTTCACATAAAAAATCAATACTTTTTTCTAAATTATCTTCTTCAGTATATTTATTATTCAAAAAGTTAACATAAAAAGAAATAATTGAAAAATTTCCAGAAACTAATCCTTGTGAACCATACCCTAAATCATATAATTCCTCACTAGCTACATTCATTAGACGTTCAGTTGGATATAATTTAGTATTATTTACTAAATAAAGTCTAAGTAAATTTCTAGCAGTTATATCATTTTTATCTAATTTTGATTTAAAATTTACCTTAATATTAATTGCTTTAAAATCATCATTTTTTATAATATGAAGATTATATGGCCCCATATTATAATTAGTATAATTCATTTAATCGCCTCTTTCTTTTTCTAATCTAACAACCGATTCAAGCGCTAATTCCATCATACTAGTAAATGATTTTTCACGTTCATTACTAGTTGTTTCTAATTTTGTTACTAAATTATCAGAAACAGTTAAAATACAAGTAGCATTTTTATTTAAATTTTTCGCATTATTAAATAACGCATACGTTTCCATTTCCACTCCTAAACAATTATAATCCTCATTTAATTTCTTAATATCAAAACTTGGATTATCATTATAAAAAACATCAGTTGAATAAATCGTTCCAACATTAAGTTTTAAATTTAAATTGGAAGCACATTCTTTAACAACCTCATTAAGTACTCTAGAAGATTTAATATTATTATCTTCATAATTAGATTGATCTTTTGCAAAACTTGAAGTTGAATAACTATTTTCAACTAATATTAAATCATATAAGTCTAATTTACTAGTGTAAGCTCCACATGAACCTACTCTAATAATATTATCTACATCATAAAATTTAAATAATTCATATGAATATATACCCATACTTCCCATTCCCATACCTGATGCCATGACGGTTAATCTTACACCTTTATAATAACCAGTATAAGCATAGATATTTCTAACCTTACTTACTAAACGATAATTTTCTAAATAATTTTCGGCTATATATTTTGCCCTTAAAGGATCGCCTGGCATAATAACTGTTTTAGCGATTTCTGTTTTTTTTGCTTCAATATGTGGTGTCATATAAAATACCTCTTTTCTACTTTCCAAATATATTATATCAAAAAAATGTAATTTATCATACAAAATTATTCACTTATAATATAATTAACAAAAAAAAGATTATTATGCATGAGATTGCTGAAAAAGTAGGCAAAATAAAAATCAATGGTAAAGAACATTTCTCTAAGCTATTGATTTTTTAATTTT
>CANQIS010000080.1 GCA_947624115.1 uncultured Bacilli bacterium | reverse complement strand
AAATTAAAACAAAAACTAGCAAGATTATATCAAAAGATAAGAAATGCAAGAAAATATATAATTAATACTATAACAAAGCAAATAACCGATGAAAATTATATAATTGTAATAGAAAATTTAAAAATCAAGAACATGCTTAATTATCAAGTACGGTAGCGACTATCGGATTTTAAGTCTGCTTTAGCAGGCAGGTAACGATTCTTTGAAGCAGAAACATTTAAGTGTGAACTATTCAAAATTTGTTTTGAATTTTGTTCTGAAAGGTTGGTAATATGGATAATTTAGATAATTTGACTGATGATGAAATTAAAGAGTTAGCAAGGCAACAATTAATGTTACATGAAGAACAAGCTAGAGAGAAAGAACTTAAAATAGTCAGTTTAAATAAAGAATTAAAAAAAAACGAATAATAAAGTAATTACTAAAGCAGTAATTAACGGTGGAGTTGTAGCATTTATGGCTTATTTAGTTTTTTCTTCTAATTCTACTATATCAAGTTTTGGAAAAGAAGATTTAATTAATTCAATAGATGAATTGCAAAATTTAATACCAAACCTTCCTTTTATAGAATATTTAAATATGGTTTATTCATATTTATTTAATGGAATTAAAGAGTTGGTTGATAAATTAGGAATTATGGGTTTATTATTAGCAAGTAAATCTATCAATTTTGTTTTAACTTCTATTAAAGATTCTAAAAGAGTCATGAATATTAAAGAAGAAATTAATTTATTAGAAGAAGAATTATCAAAGGGGAAAGAACATAATGCTTGAAAAATATGATGTTATTAAATTGAGTGATGGTAATGAATATATAATTTTAGATATTATTAAATATAATGAAAACAAATATGTATATTTATCATCAGTTGATGGAATTACTGCTTTTAAAATTAATCAGGTTACTGATAAAAATACCTTTATAAATGTAAAAAATGAACAAGATATGATCAATATCTTAAAAATATTTCAAAATAATTTGTTAAATTACTAGGAGGTGTTTGTATGAAAAAACCAGTTGTAGCTTTAGTAGGAAGGCCGAATGTCGGTAAGTCGACTCTTTTTAATTGTTTAGTTGGTAAAAAAATTGCAATTATAGAAGATACACCGGGTGTTACAAGAGATCGTGTATATGGACAAGTTGAGTTTGAAAATTATAAATTTCATTTAATTGATACAGGTGGAGTTGACATTAGTAAAGAAGTATTTAATGATGAAATTAGAGTGCAAGTCGAATTAGCCATTGATGAGGCTGATAAAATTGTTTTTGTTGTTGATGGTAAAGAGGGTATTACGACTAATGATTTAATTGTTCGAGATATGTTATTAAAATCGAACAAACGAGTTATTGTGGCTATCAATAAAACTGATAGTAAATTATTCCGTGAACATGAGTATGATTTTTATGAATTAGGATTTGATATTTATGTTAATATTAGTAGTGAGCAAAATACTGGTATTTTTGAATTATTAGATAAAATTACAGAAGATTTTAATGAAATTGATGGTGAAGAATATAATCAAAATATTATTAAGTTTTCAATTATTGGTAGACCTAATGTTGGAAAAAGTAGTTTAGTTAATGCTTTATTAAATGAAGAAAGGGTAATTGTTAGTGATGAAGCAGGTACGACTAGAGATGCTATCGATACAGTTTTTACTTATCATGGTGAGGATTTTGTGGTTATAGATACAGCTGGAATGCGTAAGAAAGGTAAAGTATATGAAAAAATTGAAAAATATAGTTTACTTAGAAGTATGAAAGCTATTGATAGGTCTGATGTTTGTGTTATTGTTATAAATGCAGAGGAAGGAATTATTGAACATGATAAGCATATTGCTGGTTATGCTTTAGAGGCTGGCAAGGCTGTTGTAATAGTGGTAAATAAGTGGGATTTAATTTCTGAAAAAGATGAAAATATGAAGAAATTTGTTAAAGATATTCGAGCAAATTTTCAATTTATGCCATATGCTCCAATTGTTTTTTTATCTGCATTGACTAAGAAACGTATTCATACGTTGATGCCTGAGATTATTAAAGTATTTAACAATAGCAAAAGGGAAATTAAAACAAATTTATTAAATGATGTTATTAATGATGCATATACTTTAAATTTACCACCATCTTATAAAGGTAAAAGATTAAAAATATATTTTGCTAATCAAGTAAGTATTTGTCCTCCAACTTTTAATATTCAAGTAAATAATAAAGGTTTATTGCATTTTTCTTATGAAAGGTATTTGGAAAATAAAATTCGAGAGGCATTTGATTTTGAAGGGACACCAATTGTTTTACAATTCAAAAATAAAGGTGAACAAGATTTATAATATTAACTAGTTTTAATGATAAACATATACTATATTAGGAGGTAGTATATGTTTAATTTTTCGGATAAATTTTTTAATAAGATTGAAAAAAAGACTAATGTTGGAAAGGATACAATTTTGCAATTGGCTCAAAAATTACAACAAAACGATTTAAAAAATGAAGCTACTTTAAGAGAGGTTATTCAAGAATTAGGTTCTTTAACTGGTAGAGAAGTTTCAAAGGAAAAGGAAAATAAAATAATAGAAGCAGTAATTAATGATAAGGTCCCTAAAGATATAGATAAATTCTTTTAAAGAAAATGATTGACAATTTAATAATTGTATGGTAGAATATGTCGAAAAAAAGAGGGGATTTATATGAGAAATGAAGATTTTAATAAAAATTGGGAAGAAGCAGTAAAATTTGTAGAAGCTAAAGAAAGTAAAAAAAGTGTTTGGAATTTGGAAGAAAGTAAAAATTATAATAATTACTTAAATACAGTAAAGGTGGCTTATCTTTATACTGTCGATGCAGAAAATAAGCCTGTTTATGTTCAGGATAGTGAATTTGTAAAAAAATGTGTACCTATTTTAATTGTTGAAACTAAAAATTCAAAATATGTTAGAGAACTTAGTACAGATAGATTAATTCCAACGGCTAATGTAAGAGGTAGAAGTGATTGGGAATATTCATATATTGATTTTAATGGTACTGATGCTGATAAGCATTTTGTTATTCAAAGAGGTGCATTTCCTTTTGAAAGATATGCCACTGTAGGAGAAGTTTATTATTATTTATGTGGTTCTATCTTGAGAAAAGTTGATTTATTTACGGAAGATGCTTATATGCGAGCAGAGTTAGCTAATTATATTTCTAATCATGTTTTAAATGTTCAAAGTGAATATATACCATCTCTTGGTGTATTAAGATTTGATAATTCTTCTTTAAAGCAAAAATATGATGCAACAAGTCTTTATTGTAAATCATTAGCTAATGAAAAAAAGTCAAAAAAATTAATTAAGAATATATAGTTATGTCAATTAAAAAAAGATCGATTGATCTTTTTTATTTTTTCATAAATTTTATACCTAAAACACCATATTTATTTTGTGATTCTTTGTCATAGTATTTTTCTAGATCTTCTAATAATTGTTCTTTAGTAATTGAGGCATCAGCGAGAATTGAAATATCGAAGTTTTGAAGTAATTCAGCAAATGATTTATAATGGTACAAATCAATGACAATTGCTTCAAATTTTTTTGTTAAATCCGGTTCTTTTAAAAATTTAATTGTGTCTCCAATTTTTATTTGTTGTCTTTTTTCATCCAAAAGTCTTAATTCTATTCTTTTAGTACCATTAAGTATAAAATTATAATATGTTGGTTGTAATTTCATTGTATGGATCATGTTATTCACCTCTTAAATTAGTTATAATTATAATTGGTTTGGTTAGTAATGTCAATATCTGTTTTTTTGATTAGAAAATGTGATATAATTTAGATAAACAATAATTTTGATTATTTTAGAATTTTATTAAAGTTAAATGGTAATATTTGTTTAGTATATTATTTTGATTTAGGAAAGGTGGTAATTTTATTAAAAATTTATTTAAAATCATATGTTGTGTAATTATATTAACTACTTTATTGGGCTGTAATAATAAAGAGGTTATAAAAAAAGATAATACTGAAAAATTTATGCTTGGCGTTTCATTAGATAATGGACAAATTGTTTTTTCAACAATTAATATACCGTATAAAGATACATATTTAAGTGATGCTTTTTTAACTAATAAACTTTCATTAGATGATTTTTTTAATCAATTGAATCATGTCTTAAATTTAAGAGATGGTGGTTCAAAAATTTATCAATATGATAGTAAAACAAATATATTTGGACCAGATAATTTTTATGTTATTAGATGTAATAGTTTAGATGGAATCAATGATATTTATATTGCAAAAAATAAGGATATTTTGTTGGATAAATGTAATCTTAAATTTGATGATTTAGATGGTGTTTCTATGAAAATTAAAGATGGAACACTAACTAGTACTAGTGCAACCGTAATTATAACTGATATAAGTCAAAGAGAAAATATCTATGGAAATAGTTATTTTATTGAGAAGAAAGAAAATGAATCCTGGATTAAGTTGGTGCCAAAAAGAAATTTTATATTTACAGATATTGGTTATAAGATTGGAGAAGATAATACATTAGAATTTAAGATTGATTGGCAATTAGATTATGGTGAACTTGAAAGTGGTGAATACCGTATTGTAAAAGATACTAGTATACCAAACGAGGGAACATCTCATTATATAACGGTTGAATTTATACTGGAATAAAAAAGGTTTAATTATGAATTTAAAAAATAAAATTATAATAAAATATTATTTTAAATATTTAATATTATTAATTATTTTTAAGAATATACATTATCTATTACCAGTTAATTTAGAACAGTTAAATAATTATTTTTGGGTCTTTATTCCAATTTCATATTTAGTAGTAAAATACATGTTTATTTACAAATTGCAAGAAGATAAATTAACCAAAAAAGAATTGTTATGGCCTATAGTAATTGGTTATACAATTTTAAATCTTATACTTTGTATGCCTGTATTTTATAATTTATTTGTTTTAATATTTTTGTTAATATTAAAAGAAAGTGATTATGATCAAGATACAGATAAATATATAAAAGAATATTTTGAAAAAAATGGTTCTACTAGAAAATAAAAATTTAAAAATTAAAATTTTTTTCTTGAAAAAAATTAAAAAAAATTATATAATTAAGAAGTCTGATCCAGCAAATAAGCGTAAAAGCAAGACATTGTTTTTCGCTTATTTTTTTTGCCATTAAAATGGATCTGATATGATTTATCATATAAGGAGGATGAAGAAAATGAAAAATCAAGAAAGTAACAAATTTTTAGGAGAGGAGAGAATATCTAAATTACTTTTAAAATTTTCTATACCATGTATTTTATCATTACTTATTAGTTCATTGTATAATATAGTCGATCAAATTTTTAGTGGTAATAGTGATTTAGGTTATTTAGGTAATGCGGCAACAGGTGTTGTTTATCCTATAACAATTATCGCGGTTGCTTTTGCGTGGTGTTTTGGTGATGGGTCGGCCGCTTATTTATCGCTTTGTCAAGGACGTGGTGATACTAAAAATGCTCATAAATCAATTGGTAATAGTATTTTAGTTACATTTATTATTAGTATAATTTTTTTAATACTTGGTTTTATATTTAAAGATAATCTTTTGTATTTATTTGGAGCAAGTTCTTCTAGTATAGAATTAGCACGTGATTATTTTGAAATTATTTTAGCGGCGATACCAGTTTATATGGTTGCTAATAGTATGAATGCAGTAATAAGAGCAGATGGTTCACCAGGATTTTCGATGGCTGCTACAGCAGTTGGCGCTATTATAAATATTATTTTAGATCCAATTTTTATTTTTAAATTAAATTTAGGAATAAAAGGAGCAGCATATGCTACAATTATTGGTCAAATTGCGTCATTAATTATATCAATTATTTATTATACTAGAACAAAAACATTTAAATTATCATTAGATAGTTTTAAATTTGATTTTAAGGTGTTAAAGAATGTTCTTAAATTAGGTGTATCAACCTTTATAACTCAAATGAGTATTGTAGTTATTTCCTTAGTTTGTAATATTATGCTTGCTAAATATGGTGCCAAAAGTAAATATGGTGCAGATATTCCGATTGCTGTTATTGGAATTGTGATGAAAGTATTTTCAATAGTTATAAATATTATAGTCGGAATAATTTTGGGAGCTCAACCAATTTTAGGTTACAATTATGGTGCTAAAAACATTTCTAGAGTTAAAGAAACATTTAAAAAAGTCGTTATTGCTTCAATTGTTGTTGGAGTAATTTCAACTGTTATATTTGAACTTTGCCCAAATATCATTATAAGTATTTTTGGTTCATCAGAAGAAATTTATATGGAATTTGCAGTTTTAACATTTAGATTATTTTTAATGTTAGTAACGCTAACTTGTTTAATTAAAATGTGTTCTATTTTCTTTCAAGCAGTTGGTGAACCTTTGATGGCAGCAATTGTATCACTTGCAAGAGATATTGTATGTTTTGTACCATTAGTAATTATTTTGCCAAATTATTTAGGAATAAAAGGTATTTTAATCGCAGCACCAATTGCTGATTTTATTGGTATTATTATAACTATTATTTTAATTATTAAATTCTTTAAAAAGATCGGATATAATAGTATGGAAAATGTTGATACAGTATATTTAAAAAAATCAAAGCCAGGTATAATTATAACAATTTCTAGACAACATGGTAGTCAAGGAAAGGAAATAGGTAAATTAGTTGCTGAAGAATTAAAAATTCCATATTATTATAAAGAAATGGTTTCATTGGCTGCTAAAGAAAGTGGTTTAGATAAAGAATTTGTATCAAATATAAATCGTAGTAAAGATATATTACATGATTTGTATTTAACTACTTCGCCTGTTAAATATGCGATTGAAGCACAAGAAAAAGTTATTAAGAAAATTGCTAATGAGGGTGCATGTGTATTAGTTGGTCGAGCAGCTGATTATGTTTTAAGAAATGAACAACAAGTTGTTAAAATATTTATTTACGCAAATCGTGATTATCGTATTAAAAATATTATGGATATGTATAATGATACAAAGTCAAAAGCAATTAAAAATATTGATAAATCTGATAAAAATAGGGCAAGTTATTATGAGATAATATCTGGTCAAACATGGGGTAAAATCGAAAATTATGATTTATGTATTGATTCTTCAATTGGTAGTAAAAAGACTGCTGATATAATTTGTGAATATGTAAAAAAAATTTCTACTAAGTAAAAAAATGGTTAGAAGATTAATCAAAAATCTTTTTAAACCATTTTTTTATATTAATTAATAATTCATCTAAAGAATAAGGGTAATCATTACGAAAATATTGAATAAATTCCATTGTTATACCAGTCATAAAAAAAGATACGTCGAGTTCTAAATATTTATAATGACATTCATTTTTTAACGCATTATAAATCTTTTCACTCGCAATTTTTTTTAATTTGTTTAAAAATAGAAGGGTATCATCAGTTGAAAATAATAATTTGTAAGTTTCTTCATTTTTTTTAAGACAATTTATGATATTAACAAAATAATCTTCAATATCTTCTTTTGACTGTAATTTTAAATGCTCATTACATAATAAATCGATTGTTTGCATTTGGTAATCTTTTGCAACTTCATAAATATTTTCATAATGTGTATAGAAAGTACTACGTGTAATATTTGCTCTATCTACTAATTCTTTGACGGTAATTTTATTTAATTTCTTTTTTTCGTTGATAAGTTCAGCGAATGTTTTTTTGATTAAATTTCGAGTTTTAATCGATGAAGAATTTAGACATTTTACTTTCATAGTTAATTTTTCACTCCTTAAGCTTATTAATATAAAAAATTATATCACTATTTTTATATTATATAAAGACATTTGTAGAAAAAATGTCTAAATTTAGACACTTTTTAATAAATTATGCTTTATTTTTTGAGATAACTGACATATAATATATTGCGTTTTGT
>CANQIS010000079.1 GCA_947624115.1 uncultured Bacilli bacterium | reverse complement strand
AAAAAAACATAGATTAACCTTTATAAAATATAGGATAATTCTATGTCTTAAATTATTTTCATGTTTTTAACCTGTTAGACTATTACTTTACACTTGACATTTGACATATAAATGATAAAATGATAATAGGAGTGATAAATAATGAACAGATTAAATGACATACTTCATGAATTAGGTATCTCGAAAGTAAAATTAGCTAAAGTATTAGGTGTATCACGTCAAATGATATATAATTATTTGGAATTAGATGATATAAATAAATGGCCAAAAGATAAAAAAGTTTTATTACTTAATTTATTAGGTGTTAAAAATGCTGAAGATATCAATAATATTAAAGTTGATACTGATTATATTTTAAGTGTTGAAACAAGATTAAACAGTTTATTTGATAATACATCTAAAAATGAGTTTATCGATAATAATATATATAACGGAATTGGTAAAAAACAAAAAGAATTATTGCATAATATTATTGAATTAATTAAAGAAAATCTTGAAGATGATAATGATACTGAAGGATATAATACATATAGATATTTATATTACTATTTACAAGCAATGCAAACATCAAAAGAACTAAAATACTTTTTAGCTTATATTGCCAAAGCTACAGGTACAATAAAACCAACTGAATTTGCATTTGACGAAGACGAACAATTTATTTTTGAAAGTATAATGTTCTCAGCAATGTCTCTTTACAATAATGGTGGTGCATCTAAAACAAAATTAGCAGAATCACATAAACGTTTTGTTAACCAAATTGAACATAAAATGGAAGAAAAAATGAGTCGTACACTCGAATTAAATATGTTAAAAGTACAAGCTCTACGTGAACTAGGATACACTGAAATAAATAGTGAAAATACTGCAGAAGTTTTAGAAAAAATTGCTGAAATTCAATCTAGAAAAGTAAATTAAAAATAGGGGAGATTTATGTTAAAGTCCCCTATTTTATTTATCATAAAAATTAATCTTTTTTTATTTCTAGATGGATAATTATTCATCTAAAACTTAAAAAATCATTTAAAATAACAATGTAGTAATCAATATATTAAAAGATATTTAAATATGAAATTATAAAAATACAAATTATTTATTATTAATATTATAAATAAATTTTGTTAATTTATGTAAATATAACTAAAAAAATATTATTTTAATTATATATTTTAGCTATAATTTGATAAAATATATATATAAGGAACAATAAATATAATTTCGTATAATTTATATTATGTTAACTAATTAAATTTTGAAAACTAAAAAAACTAGTTATTACTAGTCTTTTTTTATATTGGATATACAATTGGATAACTTGGAACAATACCAATATTAATATTCTTTAATTGATTATATGCACGAAATAAATAAAACTCATTATCATAATACCAATATGTATGAAAATTACTTTTTTTAATAATTACTGGTAAAATATAATTTGTCTTTTTATTAGAACGTCTAACAAGAGCCATTTTTATTCACCTCACTTTTTTTTAACCATTTTTGAAATTTAGATTGATAATTCTTTTCTAGTTTTTCCATTTTTATAATTTTTTCTACTGGAATCCAATTTCCAAAAATATCTAATTGAAAATTATTTTTTTTATCCACATAACACCTCATTTATATCTAACTCCTCTAATTCTCTATATTCTGAAAAATTTATTACTAAACCATTTTTATCGGCATAGAAATTATTAAAAACCTCATCATGATTAAAACCTAACACTTTATTCAACAAGTCCTTTGTATCTAATTCACTATTATAGTAAACAACAGATGGTTTATTTAAATCTTGCGAATATAAGTATCTACGGCGTCCAAATAAACGGTTATCAATATCCTTTGTCATATATTTGGTGAGATATGCAACAACGTTAAAATCTTTAATATCTATACAATTTGAAAAGCCATAACGCCAGGAATTAACTGTTTTAAATATTTGCCAACCTTTTCCACGTTTATATATTTTCTTTTCATCTTTACTTAAAAGCAAAATGTCGTTATAATTAATATTGGTTAAAAGATGATAATGTACAGTGCCATTTTTTTGGAATTCTGGGACACATACATATTTAAAATCATTTTTTAATCTTTTTTTTAAATTACTACGCCAAATATTAAAAGTTCTATTTGCCTTTGAAATAGATGTAAAATTCTCTAAGTTATTATTAAATTCTTTTTTATCTTTTATACAGACAAATGAATTGAAATAACATAACTTATATTCAAAATCAATTTGAACATTCGGACATAAAAAGTAATAAATATCTTTTTTATCAATTTTTACTTTTTCAAAATTAGCAAATGTTAAAGTTATAAACGTTTTAAAAATTTCCTCATTTGATTTTATTATTCTTTGTAATTGAAATTTTGACCTTTTAATATTTTTTTCATCAATTCTTTTTAAATTATTTTCTTTTTTCATTTTTTTCTTTTCTTCTTTTTCTTCTAAATATTCTAAATCATCAGTATCAGTATTTAAAATGTCATACACTACCCTACTATCACTTTTTAGTTTTTCATATCCACTTTTTTTCTTTGTTAAAGTTTTTTGATATTTATAAACTTGAATATATTTTCCACATTTTACAATTTTTGTGTCAAATGATGTATATAGTGACTTAGTTATGAGTCTACTATCAAGTAATAAAGGATAGAGAGTTTTCACACTATCATAATATTCATGTAAATAAGCACGTTCATCATGATAGGCTTGCATTAATTCTTTTTTAGTATATTTACGCTGGCTAGAGCGTGAAAAAGACAAAATAATCACTCCCTACTACTTCGTTGCTTTGTTCGTGCCAATGCACGAACAAAAGCAACACGAAAATCAAATTATTCACAAACTGGAAAATCTATCTTTGGTAATTCATAAGTCGCATGAGAGTTAAACATTTTCCACAATTTAGGTGAAAATATCAAACGAGAACCAAACAATTGATAATAATATTCATCACGTAATTGTCTAGTTTCTTTGTCTATTCCTATGCGATATAAAATACGTTTTCTTTTTATACAAAAAGGTATAAACGATTTTTTTACAAGATATATCTCACTTGCAAGACGTCTTAAAGTAACATCAACATCTAAAGCTTGCGAAAAAATATGAACATCAACATTAAAATGTCTATGAAATTTATAAAATTTAATTTCTTCTTCTGTCATTGTTTTTACTGACTTACGGTTATTATAGGAAACACCTGCCTCATCAATAATTAATGAACCATTATGTATTAAATAACGTCCGATATCACTTTTTTCAATTTGATAAGTACCAATAATTGGTACATTTGAATAAACATTTAATTTACGTTTTAAATCACGTTTAGCTATCCAAGACGCAAATGTTGTTTTACCACTACCAGGAACACCTATATAAATATCAAAAACATTATTCTTTTTAGTAGTAAACATCTCCAAAAATTTAAGTATAGTAAAAACACCTAATAAAATATAAACTATAATTATCAAAAATAAACACTCCTAACTAAAGTTAAACCAAAAGCCCCAAAATAAATATATAAATCAAAGTACAACGTATATGGTCACTAAGCCAAAAGGACAATTGTCCTTTTAGGCAAAACAATTATACGTTAATTAATTTGTCAATAACGTAAACGGCATATACTCGACCACAATGTGGTCTGCGTTATACGTTTACTAAATTGACAAAAATAAGTATAACCAAAGTTAACGAAAAAGCGAATTCTTTACGAAAATAACACACTTATATATGAATGGAACAATAACACAAAGCATAAACCATAAATACACAAAGTTAATAAAAACATACACAGTCATAACCATTGGCGAAGATATAAAAACATCATACGTAGGATATGCCGAAAATTGGCCTAAAAACGCCATATAAACGTCAAACGGAATAATAAAGGGAATACCATATATATTCATAATATCAACGACCTCCAACAGTTTTTATTAGTAAAAGTGGCGACATAATCACGATAATAGCACAAATTATCAAAGCAACACACACCAAAAAATACAATATTTCATATTCTGGTGGCACTTCACCAACTAATTTAACGGCTAATTCATAAAAACTAAATATATTATCCAACTTAATCAACTCCAATCCGAAACAGTAAACCTAAAATAAAACCAATTCCAAATATAACAACATAAAATAAATAATTAACTAGTTTATGTAATAAATATTTTAATTTTAATAACTTTTTCATATTTAATCTTTTTTTATAGGTCTAAATATAATAAAAAATAAGAATGATAAACATATAACATAAACTATAATATCGCCAAATTTAACATTATTTGTTAATGGAATATCCAAAATAATCTGCCAAAAAGACCAAAAAGCACTACATATAAAACCTATAAGAGATATAAATTGACTTAATAGCATATTTACGACCCCCTAGCTACTTTATAAATTACAATACCAGAAATAATTAATAAAAATGATATAAAAATAACATAAAATTCTGTAGGTAAAAGGTGAACAGTTTGTTTTAAAATATCAATCATTGAAGAAAATTGTTTTAAAATAGTAACAACATTATCTTGCCACAAAGATATAAGAAATTGACCGATATTTTTTCCAGTAGCTTGTTCAGTTAAATAATTAACTGTAGTAATAGCAACAAAAGGAACAAACAATTTTAAAGCCAAAGCAACAACAGTACCCATAATTAAAACCATCTCCAAACTAAAATAAATAAAACTATTTCCAACCTAAAGAGAAAATTAAACAAGCTGAAAAAGCAAAGAATAAATAAACTAAAATATAAGATTTCACATTTTTAGGACAAGTTTCAAAAAATTTTGAAATCGACATATTAACAAGTAGAAAAGCATTACTACTTTCATTATAATTATCAGCTAAATTTTCATACAAAGCAGATAAATCACTTTTTTCTACCTCTGAAAGAAATCTTACTTCAATATCATTACCACTAAATGTATTGTTATTACCAGTATTAGGATTTACAACAGAAACAACACTATCAACATCATCTAAAATAACATAAGTAAAATAACGGCTATCAAAAGAAATAGTATGTGTTTCTTTAGGATTATCCTTATAATCAGTATTTACAAATTGAATAGCAATAGTAGAATTTCTAAAGTCAGTTACATATCTATAAAAATGATTATAAACGCCAAAAGACGAAGCCGTAACAAGTGCATTCTCAAGATTATCTATATTGGATATACCTCTAAGCTCAAAATCACCTACCATATAAAAATCGGTAAATATTTCATTCTCATTAATAGTTTTAGGTATAAATATAGCAGAATATTTTCCAGTTAAATCAATTTTCTCGTAATAATCATCAAGAGCACCATTTTCAATTAAAATCATAACGAAATCAACATTACTCTCGGCTTGTATTTTATATACAACATTATCAGTATCTTGCATTGGGAATATAACTTTTACTTCTTGAATTTCTTTTTCATTTGCGATACAAATTTCAAACTCGCCCATATAAACATTTAAAAGTGGTGGACCGTCAGTTACTGAAATATAACCACTTGTACCGTCGACATAATCAATTTCTAAGTATGCGTCTTTTAAAATAGTATTTGTCAAATTACCATACGCATAATTAAAATTGATATTGTAATCATTAGCTTTTAATTGCTCCAGGTTAAGCTTTGCATACGCAAAAGCGTAATTAATATCCTCTATAGTACCGTCATATTTATTATTAGATTTATCAACCTTATGATATTGATAATAAGTAGGTATTTGTGTACCATAAGAATACTTTTCACCACCAATAATTAAATTATCAGTACTTTCAGCATTTTCATGTCTATTAAAAACTATTTTATCTATATTACAATAAAGTAATACTGAATAATTGTCGTTAGTAAAATAATCACTTTTAGCATAATATCCAACTTGTGAACCGTCATATAAGGATGAACCATATCTATCATTCCATTTATTTAAATATTTTATAATATTATTATAAAATGTTTGTAGCTCATCATCAGTATAATTATCAAGGTCTATTTCAAAACGTCTACCACCACCCCACGAAAATTCAACGCCTAAGTTTTTATAAGTTGCATTATCAAAACTTAAATATGTATCATACCAATAACCATAACTAGAAGAATAAACAGGCGTATAACTTAAAAAATCAGCAGTTTCAGTATCAATAGAAAATTGGAGAGTATATTTATTATTATATTTTTTTAAACTTATTAAATAAGTAAAACCTAAATCATTATTTTCCTCAGCAGTACTAATCATATTATCAATAATATCTTTATGTTTTGTAACATAATCTACTAAATCAGCATTATCATAATCATAAGTCATATCAAAAGCCTTTACATTATCAATAAAAAATAAACTTGATACAACAAACAATAAAATTAAAAATTTATTTCTCAATCATCATCACCTACTCTCAAAAACAAAAAGAAAACAATAACAATCAATAATATCAAAAAATATACCATATAACCTACCCTATTTAAAAAAATCATTATACTCCATTTTATTATCAATTACATCAAAGAAAGATTTTTTCTTTTTTAAAATATTTACAACCACAAAAGTTATAATAATAAATAAAACATTGAGAGTAATAGAAAAACCAAGTATAAAATAAATCATATAACACCTCTATCTAATTTTTTTTTATAAAAAAAAGATTTAAAATCTTTTTTTCTTATACTAAGGATTTATTATCTACGTGTAATCATACGATAAGTCGTAAATACAAAGCCAACAAGACCGATAATTAGAAAACAAGCAGTAACAGGATTACCCATTAAAGTTTCAATCATCTTTAAGGCACAACTAACTAACCAAGTTATTAATTTAGTGCCAGCGTCTAAGAAGCCCTCTAAAGTAGTAATTTCCATATTTTAACCCCCTTTTTATATCTATATATAAAAGGTTAAAGAATATTAAATCAAAAATTATTAGTAGGAAGTATTTTATTATTTTTTCTTCAACCCTCTATACCATAAAATAATAATCTTTAATATCTTTAAAAAAAATTTAAGATATAACCTAATAAATAACAAAGTGAGTATAATATTTAAATATAAAATATCTAAATTCATTAATCAAATAAATCAATGAGAAAATCTATTGTTTTTATAACATCAAACTTATTTTTATTATTCTTTCGCATTTTATAACCAGTTGATGAAGTATAATAACCATTGAAATTAAAATACTCTGTTAATAATAAATAATGACCAAAACCATTATAACAATTAGATTTCTCCATTTGCCATTGGCTTAATTTATACAATGTTTTACCTTTGTTATTTTCAAAAATTTGTAAAGCATAACAATTAAAATTTTTATGCTTTTCGTAAATCAATTTCAGCGACTTTGAGAGGAAATATTTTAAAGCCATTCTTTAAAGCTCTCTCCTCATAAACAAAATCTAAATTACAATTTAAAACATATCTTTTCAATTTATCATAATTATCAACGGGAATGTACATCTCGAATATAGCATTACCTTTAAAATTATCACGTTCCTCAACTGGCATTATGTAGTTTACTTTACACATCTCTCTAAGCTCTCCAGTTTCCTCATTTTTAAAATTTACTTTTTCTAAATTAATTAAACAACATTTTTTATTTACTTTCATAAAATTTTCTCCTATTCACTTTTTTTATTTTTTTCTCTAAAAACTAATATTTTTTTTATTATTCTGTAACATTCTTTTGCATAATCAATTTGTTTACTTGGAAATTCCAAATAAATATTATTTTCATCATCAGAATAAATAATATCCAATCTAGCAACTTGAGAATTATCAACAAGTTTTTTTCGTATAGCAAATTCAATATAACAAACATCATCATCAAAATTATTTACAAAAATAGTACGTTCATCAGTTGAAATTTCAATATAACTTTGATTATCAGTATCAATTTGAACTTCATTATTCATTTTTTT
>CANQIS010000078.1 GCA_947624115.1 uncultured Bacilli bacterium | reverse complement strand
AATAATCCTTCATAATAAGACTTATTCATTTCAAGATTAATACAAGTTTTATCAATTTCAATAATAATATCACTACGAGATTTTTTATCATTTTTATTATTAATTAAAAATTCATTATTTTTAATAACAATATTTTTTAATTTACTTTTAGGGATTCCAGTAACGTAGTGAATAATATCTTGTAAATATTCAGGATTATCTTTATCTAACATAATGGCTTTGAAGATACAATCATAAACACCTAACATTAATTTTTCATTTTTTACTTTTTCGATTCTATCACCTCCTTCTATAATAAATATATAAAAAATAATGATAAAATCCTTTTTTTCTGGGGAATTTTTTTTTAAAATTTGTTGAATGCTTAATTTAAACATATTAAGAAAAAGTGTAGCTGAAGGTACAACAAGGGGAATAATAAAGTCGGCGGAAAATTTTATTGTAAGGTTTATGTAAAAAAATAATAAATAATTTTTTATGAAATATTATGTGTGACTTATAAATAAAGAATTTCATAAGAAGTGATAGTTAACAAAATTTCATTTTTTTGTGATGATTATTTCTTTTTTTAAAATATTGTTATATGTATTCTAATTTAAAATGTATTGTTATTTATTAAATATTCTTCTAGTGTTATTTTTTGTTGCATTATTATTTTAGCAATTTTTCCGACGTAACGATAATGCCATGGTTCATATTTATAACCAGTAATTGGAGTTTTGTTTTCTAGATATCTTAAAATAAAACCATATTTGTAGCAATTATTAAGCATCCATTTAAATTCTTTACTCTTTTCAAATAAATTATAGTCGCCATTAGATCCTCTGACATCTACAGCAAGGCCGGTCTGATGTTCTGAACAACCTGCTTTAGCTGATGTTTTGTCTGCATATTCAACTCCATATTGTTTGACATAATTATTATATAATTTGGCTTGGTATTCATAATTTCTATAGGTTGATTCGGCTTTGATATTTAAATTATTTTTTTCTGCATCTATACATAATTTTTCAAAGTTTTCTTTGGCTTCATGTCGTAGATATTTTGTACCAATGGAATAGTTATTATCAATTTTTTCTAAATCACTAGGAATATAGTTTTTATCTAAGATATTGTTTTTATTAACTAATATTAATATATCATTAGAATTATAATTTTTTTTATATGAATTATTCATCTATTTCACCTCTTTATTTTATTTAAAATTTAGTATTTGTTAAAAAAAGAGCAATATTTTTTAAAGTAATATTATCAATAAAATGTTCTAATTTTTCAACTTGTTCTAATTTATAATCGTTTTTATTAATAAATTTAAAGAAATCTTGTAAAGTATTATGTCTCCATAGTAAAAAGTTTCCTTTGTTTATTCCTTCATCAGTTAAAGTAATGTTTCCATATTTTTGAAAATTAATAAGTCCTAAATCCTTTAATTTATTTGCCATTTTGCTTACAGATGATGGTTTAACATTTAAATAGTTGCTTAATTCTTTTATGGTAATATAATTATTTGTTTTAATGTGTCTACTAATCATTTCGAGATAATCTTCCATTGCTTCGGTTATTTCATGTTTTTCTTTTATTTTATAACCTTTTAGGGTATAAAAATTACTATTTTTCATAATGGACATGCTCCTTTTTGTATTAATGCCATATATTATTTTAGAAGTTAGTTTTAGGAAACTTCTATTATATTTTATTAGGAGGAAATACTATTTATGAAAAATTTAAGTTTAGATTTATTAAAAATAGGTCAAAAAGCTAAGGTTGTGGAAATTAGTTCTGATGAAAATATTAAAAGAAGATTGTTAGATATGGGACTTGTTGAAAATTCAATTGTTGAATGTGTTTTAATTAGTCCATTTCAAGATCCACATGCTTATGATATAAAAGGTGCTACAATTGCAATTAGAAATGATGATGCTGAAAAGATTTTAGTTAGGTGTTTGGAATGAAAAATGAGTTTACAAAAATAATTGCGTTAGCTGGTAATCCTAATGTTGGAAAAAGTACAATTTTTAACGCTTTAACTGGAATGCATCAACATACAGGAAATTGGCCAGGCAAGACAGTTAGTAATGCGACTGGAGAATATAGTTATAATGGTAATTTATATAAGATATATGATTTACCTGGTACTTATTCTTTAATTTCTCATTCGGAAGAGGAGGAAATTGCTAGAGATTTTATTTGTTTTGCTAATCCTGATTTAACAATAATTGTTTGTGATGCGGTTTGTTTAGAAAGAAATTTAAATTTAGCTTTACAAACGATTGAGATTAATGATAATGTTATTATTTGTGTTAATTTATTAGATGAGGCTAAAAAGAAAAAGATTGAAGTGAATTTAAAAAAATTAAGTGATATATTAGGGGTACCAGTTATCGGAACCTGTGCTAGGGATAATATTGGAATAAATGATATAAAATATACAGTTGAAAATTATCAAAAGGAAAAACATTTTGGAATAAATTATGATAAATATATTGAAACAGCTATTGATATTGTATACCCTAATATTAAAGTAAATGAAAATATTAATAAAAGGTGGTTAGCACTACGATTAATAGATAATGATATTAGTTTCATTGAATCTTTAAAGAGGCATGTTAATATTGATTTTGATGGTAATTTGCAAGATAAAATATTAGAGGCTAGGTGTTATTTAGAAGATAATGGTATTAGATTAGTAGATTTAAAAAATTATATCGTTGGTAATATTTTAAAAAAGGCTGAGGATATAAGTCGTGATGTAATTACTTTTCATGATGATGATTATTCTAAAAGAGATCGTAAAATAGATAAGTGGCTTACTAATAAATGGACTGGAATTCCACTTATGATTTTACTTGTGATGGTTATTTTTTGGATAACGATTGTTTTGGCCAATTATCCATCGGAATTGTTATATAATTTTTTATTTTGGATTGAAGATAAATTGTATAATTTTTTGGCTTTTATTCATGTTCCAACTATTGTGTCTGATGTTTTAGTTGGTGGTATATACCGTGTTTTAGCGTGGGTTGTATCAGTAATGTTACCACCAATGGCTATTTTCTTTCCTTTATTTACGCTTTTGGAAGATTTAGGATATTTACCGAGAATTGCCTTTAATTTAGATAAGTGTTTTAAAAAATGTTGTGCTTGTGGTAAACAGGCATTGACGATGGTTATGGGTTTTGGTTGTAATGCGGTAGGAGTAACTGGTGCTCGAATTATTGATTCGCCAAGAGAAAGATTAATTGCGATTATTACTAATAACTTTGTGCCATGTAATGGTAGATTTCCAAGCATTATTGCGATTATTACGATGTTTTTTGTTGGTTTTTCTAATAGTTTATCCAGTTCGTTATTAAATGTTTGTATTTTAACTTTAGTAATTGTGTTAGGAATTGTTATGACGTTTTTGGTTTCTAAAATTTTATCTAAAACTATTTTAAAAGGTATACCTTCTTCATTTACTTTAGAATTACCACCATATCGAAAGCCGAAAGTTGGTAAAGTAATTATAAGATCAATTTTTGATCGAACTTTATTTGTATTAGGTAGGGCAATTAGTGTAGCTGCTCCAGCTGGTTTAATTATTTGGCTACTAGCTAATATAAACATTAATGGCAGTACATTACTTTCCTATTGTGCAAATTTTTTAGATCCATTTGCTAGATTAATTGGTCTAGATGGTGTTATATTAATGGCTTTTATTTTAGGTTTTCCAGCTAATGAAATTGTCGTTCCAATTATGATTATGGGTTATATGGCAACAGGTGGATTAACTGAATTTGATAATTTATTAGAATTAAAAACATTGTTAGTAGATAATGGTTGGACTTATATTACAGCAATATGTTTTATGATTTTTTCACTTATGCATTTTCCTTGTTCTACAACTTGTTTAACAATAAAAAAAGAAACAGGTAGTTGGAAATGGACAATAGTTTCAATTTTAATTCCAACTTTAATTGGTATAGGTTTATGTTTTATAGTTAATTTTATTTTATAACAAATATATTAATTTATATTTGTTATTTTATTTTAAAGATTTATGCTATAATAAAAGTAGATAGTACAATAAAGATTGATGTATATTTAAATAGTGTAAATGCAGATAATAGATTATTATTAAAAATTAATTTTAGATTTTATTTTAATAAAAAACTAAGTAATTTATGGTTTACAATATTTTAATTGTAATAGTAAAATCAATTGTTAAAAATTCGGATTTGGATATTATAAATATTAGAGCTGATAATGTTCAAGTTAGTATTATATCCATTTGGGAAATTAAGGATGTTAATATAGATGTTGGAGGATAAGTATAATGGAAATTGTAGATAGAGATTTTGATAGATTAAATAAAAATCACTTGTTAGAAAGTATAAAAATTTATAAGGAATTTAAAAATTCAATTATTAATTGGCCTAAAATGAAGTTACAAAAAGCAAATAAATTTATAAATAAATGTGTTGCAAATCAATTAGATAGATTAAATAGTTATGGATTGTCGATTGAAACATTTAATAAGTTTGATTCTGATATATTTGAACAAATAGATAGTGTTGGTAAAATTAATTATGTTTTAAAAATGTATTTAATTGTTTTAAATAATTCTAATCAAACTTTTAGTAATCAATCTTTATTTGTTACTGGTACGAAATTTTCTAAATATTATAAAAATGGTAGATTAATAAAAGAGTTAAGGTTTAAAAATAGAATGTATGTAACAGTAACTAATGTTAATGATGATGAAGAGGTTCTTAAGGATAATATTTCTTGTCCTAATTGTGGCAATATATTACCAGTTTCTCAATTAGTATCAGGTTGTTCGTATTGTAATACAAAGTTTAGTATATCCGATTTATATCCTGTTGTAACAAATTATTATCATAATTCTATAAAAAAAGAGAAAATGCCAATTTTAAAATATTATATTATAATTACTTTAATTATGTTTTTACCTATTATGAAATATGTAGAGCAAACTTATATGGCGCAAAATCCTTTTGAAATGGATCCTTTTTTCGCAAATTCAAAGATAGCTTTTTACATAATGTTAGTTTTATCGCCATTACTGGTTACACTATTTATAACTTTTTTTATAATTTGTATAAGGCAGTTTGTATTGCTAGGAAAATATAGTTCAGCAAAAAAAGATAAAAAAATAATTATCTTAAATTAGAGAATTTTATGAGAGTATATGATGTTGATTTTACATATTAAATGTTTGAGGGAAAAATTATATCTATGTTAAAGGAAGTCATATTTAGTAAGAATCCTAATGATTTAGTAATATGTGATTATGATAATAAAGAAGATTTTTCAAATATTATAGATGCTAATTTTTTTGAAATGTATATTGAAAATATGTATGTAAAGGATAATTTAACTTGTATTGATTTAAAAGTAGAAATGGATAATACTTTGTATATAAATAATAAGATTAAGCAAAAAAGACAGATTTTTTCTATTACAGTAGTACGAAAATGTAATGTAAAAACGATAAGTAAATTCAGAATTGATAATTTAAATTGTAAATCTTGTGGTGCTATAATAGATATTGAAAAAGATAAATGTTGTAAAGATTGTCAAAGTCGTTATGATTTTAAAGATTATGATTTTGTTTTTACTAGAATATCTGTAAAATAATATGATTATGGTTAAAATTGTTATGAAAATAAGAAAATTTTATAAGTGATGTGAGTTTTCTTATTTTTTAAATTATAAAATGTTGTGAATTAGTAATTGTTGATATGGTTTTATATGATATATTTATTAAGAGGTGGTTTTATGAATGAAGATAATTTAATAGTTTATTATAATAAATTTAATGAGGATAAAAGATTAACAACAAGACATGGAAAAATTGAATATATAACTTCTATGAAATATATTCATGAATATTTAAATGATAGTCCTAAAATAATTGATATTGGGGCAGGAACTGGAAAATATGCGATTGCTTTAGCAAATGAGGGTTATGATGTAACAGCTATTGAGCTTATTAAACATAATTTAAAAGTTATTGAACAAAAGAGTAAATTAGTAAAAACATATCAAGGAAACGCTATTAATTTAAAAAAAATTAATGATAATACTTATGATTTAACAATTCTTTTTGGACCAATGTATCATTTAATTACAAAAGAAGAAAAAATAAAAGCATTAGAAGAAGCTAAGAGAGTAACTAAAAGAAATGGTATTATTATGGTTGCATATTGTATGAATGATTATGCAGTTATTACACATGGTTTTAAAGATAATAATATAAAAGAGTGTTTGAAAAATAATGAATTAGATAATAATTTTCATATAACACCCAAAAATACTGATTTATATAGTATGGTCACAATTAATGATATTAATGAATTAAATAAAATAACAAATTTAGAGCGAATAAAAATAATAACACCAGATGGACCATCTAATTATATGAGAGATGTTTTAAATAAAATGGATGATGAAACATTTGAATTGTTTATTAAATATCATTTGACTACTTGTGAAAGACAAGACTTAATTGGTGCTTCAGCTCATACAGTTGATATATTAAGAAAAAATTAAAATAGTTTATTTTAATTAAAATAAAAAAATTTAATTAAAAGCTTGATTTTTTTAAAAAAAAGTAGTATTTTTGTAATAATGATTTTTGAAGGTGATTTTATGTGTGTTGTGATAGCATTTTTAGAATTTTTTAAAATAATGATTACAAAATTAGGAAGAATGTTTTTGAATGTAAATTATATGTTTTAAACTTTCAAATAAATTATTAATTAAGTGCGCTTATTTCTATCAATAGTAATTTGCGCTTTTTTTGTATTATGGAGGTGTTATTATGAAGGAAATAACTTTAAAAGATTTACTTGACAACATTAGATTATATAATGAAAAAGATGTTGATATAGTTGAAAAAACTTATCATTATGCAGAATTATTACATGAAGGACAATATAGACAAAGTGGTGAGCCATATATCTCACATCCTTTGAATGTAGCATATATTTTGTCTGAAATGCATGCTGATACTGATACAATTTGTGCGGGACTTTTACATGATACATTAGAAGATACAGAAATTACAAAAGAGGTTATAGCTGATGATTTTAATCGGGAAGTTGCAAATTTAGTAGATGGTGTTACTAAAATTAGTAAATTAAATTTTTCAACTAAAAATGATCAAAATATGGCTAATACTAGGAAAATAATTACAAGTCTTACATCTGATGTAAGGATTATAATTATAAAACTGGCTGATAGATTACATAATATGCGAACATTAGAATTTAAATCGGAATTTAAACAAAAAGAAAATGCGATGGAAACGATGGATATATTTGTTCCTTTGGCTTATTATCTTGGAGCATATCGAATTAGGTTAGAATTAGAAGATTTGTCACTTCAATATCTATATCCAGATAAATATAAAAAAATAGAAGATATAAAATTTAAAATTGAGGAAGATAGTAAAGCTTGTTTAGATGAAATGCTTACAACTATTAATAATATTTTAACCAGTAAAAATATTTCTCATGAAATTAAAGTTAGAATGAAAAATATATATGGCATATATAAAAGATTAAATGAGGGAAATAAAATATCTGATATACATGATTTATTGTCTTTGAAAATCATGGTAAATGATATAGCGACCTGTTATCAAACATTAGGCTTAGTTCACCAAGAATATCATCCAGTTGACGATATGTTTAAAGATTATATTTGTAATCCAAAAACAAATATGTATAGAAGTCTTTATACAACTGTATTTGGACCAGAAGATAGACTTGTTCAAACACAGATTAGAACTTTTGATATGGATAAAGTAGCTTCTTTTGGTCTATCAGCATATTGGGATATTCAAAAGGGTAATGCTAGAGATATAATGCAAGAGGAATTAAAAAATAAATATCAATTTTTTAAATCTTTAGTGGAAATTAATAAAGTTTTTGCTGATAATCAAGAATTTGTCAATCAAGTAAAAACAGAATTGTTTTCTGATAAGATTTATGTATATACAACTAAAGGAGATGTAGTTGAATTACCAAAAGGTGCTACTGCTATAGATTTTGCTTACAAAATTCATTCTGACATAGGAAATACAATGGTATCTGCTATTGTAAATGATAAGATGGTAGATCCAGATTATATTTTGAATAATAAAGATAGAGTTAGAATTATTACAGATATAATGTCTTATGGACCTAGGGAAGAGTGGATAGATAAGGTACAAACTACAAAAGCAAAAAGAAAGATTAAAGAATTTAATAAAAAATAATGCTGTGTATTAGATTTGAGGTGATGGAGTAAAGTTATAGTCAGAATAAACTTCGTATATATTTATTGGAAACT
>CANQIS010000077.1 GCA_947624115.1 uncultured Bacilli bacterium | reverse complement strand
TTCATTATACCAATTCCTTTCTACAACTTTTAGATACTAAATTCAATTTTTCATTATTATCAAAAATAATCTCATTATTTCTTTTATCAATCATAACAATCCTATCCGTATTTACAATACAAGATCTATGAGAATGTTTAAATTGCTCAGGTAACATATTTTCCATTTCTGTTAATGTTTTAGATACCTTAAATTTCGCATAATCAGTTTTAATAATAAGTTTTCTTTCTATAGTATCAGTATAAACATAAATTATATCTTTAATAGGTAAAGTATAAATCGCACCTTGATCTTCAAAACGTATAGCCATTTTCTTACCAACTAATTCCAAAGCTTTATTAATGGCTGATTCTAATCTATTTTCAGCATCATCAAATTTGCATATAAAAGTTAAAAACATAATTTCTTCTTTTAAAAGAATAGAACCAACTTCATTATGCGAAGTTAAAAATATAATAACACTATCTACATCATTATTACGAATTATCCTTGCTATATCAATTCCAGATTTACTAGGTACCTCTACATCTAAAATATAAATTTTTAATGGTAATTTTTCATCAATTAGCTTCATAAATTTATCATTATAATCAGTAAACGAATGAATTTTATATTCATGTCTATTTTTAATCATTACATTATCAATAATTTCTACAACATTTTTTAACAATGCTTTATTATCATCACAAACTATAAAATTAATCATTACAACCAGCTCCTTGAAAATAAGAAAAATCTACTATTTGCTAACATCTTCCACTAGTAAATATTACCATAATTTGACAATTTTTGCAATTGCATTTCAAACGCAAAAAAACGCATTTCATGCATTTTTTCTAAACTTATACACTTCCAACCTGTCCAGTTTTTCTAAGATATAATTTTCTAATAAAATCAACCGGTATAACAGTTGCAGCTAAAAGAACCATAATTAAAAATTCCATATAAGTTAAACCCGCTGTTCTAAACAAATCTCCACCATAATAAATCAAAATAATTTGAACAACTAAAATAAAAATAATTATAATCAAAAAAACTTTATTTTTAAATATATTAGCCAATAAATTTAAACGATTTGTCCTAGCATTAAAACTATTAAAGATTGAAATAAATATAAATAAACCAAAAAAGGCTGTCATTAAATATAAATTATCTACATCTGGTCTAAAAAATGTTTTAATAAATGGTAACTTCAAAAATAAAATACATAAAATCGAAGAATATAAACCCGTAAATATAATTTCACCAGCCATATATTTATTAATAATAGACTCATTTTTTTTCTTTGGCAACTCATTCATATATTCTAATAATGGTGGTTCAAAAGAAAAGGCAAGACCAGCTAAAGTATCCATAACCATATTTATCCATAACATTTGAATAACAGTTACTGGTGTATCTACACCAATAAATGGTCCAATAATTGATAATGAAACAGCGCATAAATTAACTGTTAATTGAAAAATAATAAATTTTCTAATACTCTTAAAAATTGTACGACCAAATAAAATAGCTTTAGCAATTGAATTAAAATTATCGTCTAATATAACAATATCACTTGCTTCTTTGGCTACTTCAGTACCACTTCCCATCGCAAAACCCACATCAGATTTTTTTAAAGCCGGTGCATCATTTACACCATCACCTGTCATACCAACTACTAAATCTAAATCCTGTGCTACCTTTACTAAACGACTTTTATCTTGTGGCAAAGCTCTAGCAACAATCCGTAAATTTGGTAAAACTTTTTTTAATTCATCATCAGTTTTTTTATTCAACTCATCTGATGTTAAAATAAGTGAATTACTATCTAATAAACCTATTTCTTTGCCTATAGCCATAGCCGTATCTTTATTATCCCCAGTTATCATAACAGTTTGAATATTAGCTGACTTTACTAAATTAATACCCTCAATTGCTTCTTTTCGAACATCATCTTTAATATATACTAATCCAACTAAAGTTAAATTATCAAGTTGTGTCATATCTAAATTAGTAGAAGTAGCAAGTGTTAAAACCCTTATTCCCATAGATGTTACTTGATTTATTTTTGATAATAATTTTTGTTTATCATGAAGAAATCTCCTCTCACCAAATTCATTATAATAATATATACAATTATATAATATTTTTTCCGGTGCGCCTTTAATCAAATTTAATTTACCATTATAATCAATTGTTGTAATAGAATATTTATTTTTACTATCAAAAGGAATATTCTTTAATACTTTAACATCAGTCGATAAATCAGATTTAATAAATTCAAGCAAAGCACGATCAGTTATATTACCACCTATAACATTATGATTAGAATCAAATTTAGAAGCATTATTATACACCATTGATAATTTAACTAAATCAAAATATTTAGAATTCTTTTCTAATTCAACTTTGTTATAATATTCTTTTTGTGAACCGCTTAATATCCCTACCACTTCCAATTTTCCCTTAGTAAGGGTACCAGTTTTATCAGTAAATAAAATATTAAGACTTCCTGCTGTTTCAATTCCAACTAATTTTCTAACTAACACATTATCTTTTAACATTCTCTTCATATTAGAAGATAAAACTAAAGTAATCATCATTGGTAATCCCTCAGGTACAGCCACCACTATAACTGTTACCATAAGTGTCAGTGCATATAATATATATCCAGACATCAAACCAAAATTAGTAACCGTCTGTTTTATTAAATCAAAATCAAAATTATTATGAATAACGATTACAGAAAAAAGATATGAAAAAGCAACTAAACCTGCACAAACATAACCAATTTTACTAATAATTTGAGCCAATTCCCTTAACCTTATTTTCATCGGACTATCTGGTTGCTTTTCTTGAAGTTCTTGCGCAATTCGACCATAAATTGTTTTATCACCAACCGCTGTTACACACATGTGTGCCTCACCATTATACACAACAGTACCTTTATAAACCAAATTATTAGGCTTAGGAGTCATTTTCATATTTTCGATCGAATACTTATACTGTTCCTTAGTCTCACCATTTAACGATGATTCATCTACACTTATGTTACCATCAATTATTACACCATCAGCTGGTATTCGATCACCAGATTGTAATGTAATAATATCATCAACAACAACATCTTCTATCTCAATCTCCTTTAATTTATTATTTCTATTAACTTTACATTTCATTTTTGAAGCTTCATCTTGTAACCTTTCAAACGCTTTCTGACTCCCATATTCTGAGATTGATGAAATAAAAGACGCAATAAAAATCGCAATAACAATTCCAACTGTTTCATACCAATCAAAATCTTTAATTAAAAAAATTGTCTTAATACCTAAAGCTATTAATAATATTCTAATCATTGGATCACTAAATGATTCAATAAAAAGACTAAAAAATGTTTCTTTTTTTAATGAAGTAATGGAATTACTACCATATTTTTTACGATTTTCTAATACTTGTTCTTCAGTTAATCCTGCTATATATTTTTTCATAGGTATTCCTCCTACAAAAATATACATAGCTATAATTATTTATATACTTAAATTTAATCGACAAAAAAATAAGACTTAAAAATCACAAGTCTTTAAGTCTTCACCATTATATATTAATTCATCATAAAAATAAATTTGTTCTATAGGCTCATTAAAAAATACAAAGCCACCACCAATAGTATTTAATAAAGATTTATTTTTTAATTCTCTTATTGTTCTATAAGATTTAATATATACAGATTTTTTATCATCACTATATTTAAATTCTGGCCAAACCTCTAAATTATCTTTGGCACTAACTTTTATACCAATCAAATTAATCTCTATACTCTTACAAATTTGAATATCTAATTCATTTCTATCTAAATAAACGTTTTTATTTAAATAAATATCATTATATATAAAGAACATTATAAATATAATTATTAAAGATATAAAGAATATACATATATATTTTAGTATTTTATGTATACAATATTTTTTAACTTGATCTATATTTATCTTTATAATATTTTCTTCTAATTGTTGTTGATAATTCTCCTTAGTTAATCTCTCACCACTCATAAGTTCATTAATAGTTATACCAAACTCATCACATAGTGGTTTAAATAACGATAAATCAGGCATACATTTGCCATTTTCCCAATTACTAACCGACCTATCAGTAACACCTAATTTTTCAGCTAACTCCAACTGAGTCATTCCTTTTGTGCGTCTTAATTCTGCAATAAACTTTCCAATCTTAACTTGATCCATAATATCACCCTTTCATTTAAAATTTAACATATATGAAAAGGTTTTAACATGAAATAAAACTTGAATTAAAAATAATTATTTATTTTCATTATCTATAAGTCCATTTCTTTTTAAAACATTATAAATACAAGAATAACTCCTTCGACTATAAAATTTACAAAATCTTCTAATACTAGCATTACTTCTTTTATATAAATTGACTATTTTCTGTTCTTCATCTAGTGGAATAGTATTAGCTGGTTTTTTATTCTTATTCCCATGTACATAATTTATATTATTATTTATAATATCCCTTTTTAATTTTAAAATATATTTAGGATGAAAATTTGTCAATTTAGCTATTTCAACATACGATAAAACACTTTTATTATTTAATTTATCTTTAATTAATTGTATAGCTTGATTTCTATTTTCACTCATAATATCACCAACATAATTATATCATTAAAGTAACATTCTTGTAAAATAATTTTAATAATCTTCTTGCATACTCTCTATTTCTTCTTTTGTAACTGGTGGCAAAACTATCCCCTCATCACTGCACAATTTTTGAAATTTTTCTCTAAATAAATTTAATTCTTTGACAATACTATCAGGGTAAATTCTTTTACTTGTTTTAATCGCATTATATACATCTTCAACTGTAACGACATCTTTATTATTATATAAAGCATGCGAAAAGGCTTGTGTCAACACAGATAATGCAACATCAGGATACATCGCTGCAAGTCCATATACTCTTTTAAATTCTGAAGTTGCACTTACAATAGAAGTAACTAACTTTTCAGATACATATTCATTATATTTAAACCTAACACCTGTCTGTTTTTCAATTTTAGGTAATGTTCCCATCAAAATTTTAACAGTAGTTGCCTCATCTGGTTCTAATACATCAATACGATCAAATCTTCTTAAAAAAGCTCTATCACGGATAACATAAGTATCATATTCAATTGTCGTTGTTGCACCTATAGCCTTAATAGTTCCTCTATCTAGACCTGGTTTTAACATGTTAGCTAAATCCATTGGGCCTGAGCCTTTACCACCTATTAAAGTATGTACCTCATCAATAAATACAATTGTTTTATCAACATGTTTTAATTCATCAACGAGTAAACTCATAACAAGACGTTCTTCTCCATCCATTGTAACTTTACCTACTAATGATGTTGAATTAAATTTAACTACTCGATATCCCATTAAAGCATTTGGAACTTGATTTCGTTGAATTAAATAGGCTAATCCCTCAACAATAGCTGTTTTACCAATACCAGCCTTACCTACTAATAAAGCAGATTTTTCTGGTGTTAATAAAATAATCATTAATTTTTTTATTTCACTTTCCCTAGCAATTGCAGGATTAGTAATATATGTCTTTTTAGTTAAATCTTCACCATAATTATCAAGTACACTAAATTTAACACCTGTAACATCTGGAACTGGTGTATCTTTATCATCTGTTTCTTCTAAAAATTCAATATCCTTTTCTTCCATTTAATATCCCCTAATCTTCTATAAATCCAGCTTTTTTAATTTTTTCAACAACTTTATCATAATCTAAATTACCACTTATACGATAAATACTATTACCACTTTTATCTTTTTTTTCACGACCTTCTTCAATAAAAACTGTCGTTGGTGTTGAATTAAAATTAATTTGTACTTTAAATTCACTTAATTGTTCTGGTGTAAATTTATTGACATCAATATAATAAATCATAACTTGATATTCACTAATAAATTGATTTACTTTATCTTTATATAAAGCACAATGTGAACATTCATTAGAACCAACAAATAAAATAAATGTATCTTTATTTTCAATCATTTCTATATAATCATCATAAGATATTTCTTCATATTTTGTCATTTTACCATTACAACCTGTTATTACAAATAGTGATATTAATAATAATAAAAATATTTTTTTCATTAACTGCACTTCCTATCTAAATTACATTTTTATTATATACTAATTTTAAAGAAAAAAAAAGAGTTTTTCTCTTTTTATAAATTATTTATGATATAGAATTAATTGTTCAGGTAATAAATAAATTGTTGCATTATCTCTAATTAAATCAGTTTGACTAGCACCTAATTTAGCAGCAACTGTTGCTAGTGAATCATTATCCTTGGTAACATAAATATTAAAATTACTATTTGGTATAATTAATTCTTGATTTGGATAAATATAATCATCTTTATTTAAACCATTAATTGCTAACAAAGTTTCATAATCAACATTATATTTTCTAGCTATCTCATAAACATTATCACCTTTTTGAACCATATAAGTTGTAAAAGGTAAATTAACATTCATAGGAATAACGATATAATTACCTGGCATTAAGTTACTATCAGTTATACCATTAATAGTTAGTAGAATTTGTTTGGTTGTTCCAACTTTATTAGCAATACTATCTAATGTATCCCCTGATTGAACTTGATAAATACTATACATATATTTCACCTCGTTTTATTATATGATAATCATTTATTTAGGACACTTTATTATTTAATAACCTAAATAGGTAAATAGTTTATACTTTTTTAGAATTATTGAATATGTTATATTGAAAATATTATGAAGGGGTGGATTATATGTGTAATAATAATGAAAATAATAGTTGTCAATGTATTGCTGAAATATTAACAGTTATTTCAATTCTTCAGCAAAATGCAAGTTGTTGCTCTGATGCTTGTTTAGATACTTGTGATCGCGGTTTCTTAGGCTGTTCATCATCAAATTATGGTTGTAACACTAGACCAATAACACTTTATACTTGTGGTGCTACTGGTAGTACTCCATTAGCTATGCCAACTTCTAAAGAAGATGTTACTGGAACAACAACATCAACTGTATTTAGAGTAGAAAAAATTGATGGATGTTGTGCAACATTTAGAGTATTAGCTCCAAATACAGATCCAACTGAATCTTTAGCTATTCCATATGTTGCAACAAATTCTTTCTTTACAGTCAATTTAAATTGTATTTGCTGTTTAAGATGTTTACAAGATACTTATGTAGAATGTCTATAAAGTATCAACAAAAAATCTATACTTAATGTATGGATTTTTTTATCATAAAATTTTTTTTAATTCATAATATTGATACGAAAGTGAAATATTTGTGCTATACTATATATATATTATAATTTATAATAATTTTTAGGAGATGATTTATTTGCAATGGATTAGAAAAAATGCTTTTTGGCTATGTTATGTAGGGGCTATTTTATTTATAGTCGCAACTATTACCCCATTAATAAAATTTAATAACCAATCTTTTGCCTTTATTGACCAATATTTTTATTTATCATTTTTTATTGCCATTTTAGCAACTATTATTATGATTTTCACAACTGTAAGATTATATAGAGCTACACTTATTCCAACCATTATTGCTAGTGGAATTGTCATATATGGAATTTACCAAATTTTTCAGATTGAAAATTTTAAAATGATTAATCCGTCATTTGGAATTGCTATTATTCTATATCCACTTGCCTTTATTACCTTAATGATTGGAGGTATATTATCTCCAAACGGCAATCAAAAAAAGCAAAGTAACAAAATAAAAAATAATATCGCTTCCAATAATACACAAGACATTGATAACAGCTATACAAATTATAGTCCTAATACAACTAACACTATCTTAGTACCTAACACTGATAATTTTAGTAGCGAACAAATTCCTTTAGAAAAAATTCTAAAAAAAGAATCAACTAATGAAATACAAAATGATATAAATTCACCAACCGTTCAAGAAATTCAAAATACGAATGATTCTATTAACACTAACAATAATTCCATTATTGACAATTTATCTCAAGTCCATGAATTAGAAGACCAATTAATACAAGATATTAGTCAACATACAAATCAAAACACCACTAAACCAGAAAATATTGATATTCAAAATAATAATCCATTTACTGAAATTCTAAATCAAAATATTAATAATATTCCTAACAATAACCTACTACAAAATGAATCAAATCAAAAAGACAATCAAAACTATATAGAAAATAAACAAAATGATATTATTAATACACACGATATTATTGAGGATATTTTTGATGAAATTCCTAACAATAACCTACTACAAAATGAATTAAATCAAGAAGAACAACAAAACTATATAGA
>CANQIS010000076.1 GCA_947624115.1 uncultured Bacilli bacterium | reverse complement strand
AAAGAACCAGAACTAGAAACAGAAAATTCAAATGAAAAAAATATTATAGTAAAATTATTCTCAGTTATATCATTTCTACTAAGTATTGGTTATTTTATATTTTGCATTTATGGTTGCAAAGATGAAATAAATAATTTATTTTTAATTATAAACTCAATCATCATTGTCATATTCACTTTCTTTATAATGCTATCTACTATAATAAAAAATATTAAAGCCAAAAATATCTTAGGAACATTTTCCACTATTTTTATAGCAATATTTATAACTTTTAACTTTTTAGTATATAAAGATATAATTGAAATTCCAACTCAAAGTACACTTGACGATTTTACTAACAAACCAATTACTGAAGCTTTACAATGGGCTAAAGAAAATAATATTAAAGTAAATCAAACTTATGAATATAGTGATAACATAGAAGAATACAATATTATTACTCAAAATATTTATCCTAATACATTATTAAAAAAAGTTGATGAAATAACTTTCACAGTATCATACGGACCAAATTATGATAAATTTATTTCTATTCCAAACATGGTTGGCTGGGATATTGATTCCGCAATTCAAACCATAAATGAAAATTTTCTAAATAATGTTACCATTGAATACGAAATTAATAATGAAGTAAAAAAGGATCTTATTATAAGTCAAAGTATAAGTGGACAAGTAAGAAGAAATGAAGAAATAATTTTAACAGTATCATTAGGTCGTGAAGATGAATTAGAACCAGTTAAAATGATTAATTTAAAAGAACAGAGCCTATTTGAAGCTACATTATGGTTAAAACGACATGGCATTAAATACGAAGTTGTCTATGTATTTTCTGAAAATATCAAAAAGAATTATGTAGCCGATCAAGAAACAGAAGTTGGCGAAATGGTAGACCCAAAAACAGATACAGTCAAACTTATAGTATCAAAAGGTAAAAAAATAATTGTTCCTGATTTTACAACCATGACTGTTGAAGAAGTAACCAACTGGATAATGGAAAATAATTTAAAAGTAAAATTTGAAACAAAATACGATTCAAAAATTGAAGAAGGTAAAATAATTGAAGCTAACTTTAAAGAAAAAGATGAAATAGAAGCTGGAACAATCATTACAATTACCATTTCAAATGGGCCATTAAAAATGCCAGAATTCAATAATTTTTCTGAATTTAAAGCTTGGGCAAACAATAATGGTATTACATACAAAGAAGATTACGAATTTAATGACAATATTAATAAAGGTGATATTATTAAAACTATTCCATCTGCTGGAACTGTTATCAATTATACAGATACGATTGAAATCAAAATTTCCAATGGAAAAGCTATTGAAATACCTTCATTTATAGGTAAAAATAAAAATGAAATTCAAAAAATGTGTAACAACCTTGGATTAAATTGTACATTCTATTACAATGGATATTCAAATACACCAATTGATGTAGCACAAAATCAAAATAAAACTGTTGGATCAAAAGTTGTAGCTGGAACTTATGTTAATGTTGGTCTTAGTAGTGGTCCTAAACCAACAGACAACAATCAACAAAATAATAATGATAATAACAATAATCAACAACAAAATAATAAACCACAAGATACCACTCAAACTAATCAATGTACAAGTACAGAGCAACATACATTAAAAATTGAAAAAGATTGGATTATGGGTGGTTCTGCCCAAGCAACAATTAATACATTGACTGAAAAATTGAAGGAAAGATATCCTAATATTACATTTAAGTTTGAAACAACCAAAGAATGTTATCTATCAGCTGGTTATATAGCAGAAAACTCACCAATTACAAATAGATCTACAGTCAATGATTGTCAAGAATATACAATTTTTATCTGTGAATAGGCAAAAAAATTGCCTATTTTTTTATAAATACGCAATATTTGATATTTTTTTATTTGTTCGCTTGTTTTAATATATTATGAATTGTATAATAATATAGGAATATTTAGTTAATTGGGTACTATTCTCCTTTACTTTTAAAGTGAAAGGAGGCGAAATTATGAGAAAACAAGAAAAATATCTTTGCACTATCATAATACTCCTTATTATTGTGATTATAATCATTTTAATAAAAATAGTACCAACTGCATAAGTCGGTACTAAAAACAAATATTTTTTTGGAATAGTACCTAACTCATCAAAACTAGGTATTCCTTTTTTATTATATGCAAGTTTCCTTGACATATTAATAATATCATATTTTATTATTTTTGTCAAAGATTTCAATAAAACAATATATGCTAAAAGAGGACTAATTAATAATCCTCTATTCCACTATCATCAAAATTCTATATCGATTATTTTTATCAACTTTAAATGAGTATTTTTTATCATTTTGCACAAACGAAGTATCAATTTTTCCATTGAAAACATCTTGCAATTCTCCAAAATCTGATACATTTGAACTAGTAGCAATATTAATAGAATAAGTTCCTTTTGGAATATTTGATACATCTAATAACGCATCATACCACGCTCTAGATTTATCAAAACCATCTGGTACTCTTAACTCTACAGTATATTCACCATTATCTATACTACCTATATCATATGTAAATCTATCAAAAGTATCTATATTTTCAAAATACAAGGTTCTTTTTACATCTGTATTTTTAGAATAATCTCCACCTATAATATGAGAAACACCTTTTATATTTAATTTATCATCTTTAAACTCAATTGTATCATATTCATTATAAATATTATATCTAGAATTTGAATTTTTTTCACTAACGAAATCATTTCTAATAAATAATTGAATTGGAACTTCTCTACTATCATAATTATTTATAATCAATGCACTTTTACTTTTACCTTTAAAAAATGGAACCATTTCAAAACCAAATACATTAGAAACAATACTTTCAGCAACATTATTACCAGCTAAAGCTGCAACTGATAATGTATAATTACCATTATTCAAACTATCTATATCTATATTTCCTTCAAACCAAGAATATGTATAATCAAATCCATTTTCAGATTCTATTTCATAAGGTATATCATCTTTTTTTACAATTCTATCTAATTTTTGAACTTCAACATTACCCTTTTCATCAGTTAACCTCAACTCATATTTAATATCAGTATTCAAATCATTATTCATTCCTAAAATTTTTAAATAACCTTTTATTTTTAATTTATTATCAACCGTTTTCAAATACTCAAAATCAAACTCTCCATCAGTATTAGCCTTTAATACTTTATCATTAGAACCAGTTGTATCATTTGAATTAGGTTTATCATTAACAGGTGGTACGTCATTATTAATACCAACTATCACTTTAACAGTCTTACTAACACTATAATTACTATTATCTTTTACAGTATATGTAACACTATACTCTCCAGGAACATTAAAATCTGCATCAGTTGTATAACTCAATTTATAAGTTATATCACCATTTTCTATATCTGTAGCTGTTACATTATCCAATAAATTAACATCACTTCCAGCCTTAACTACAATATCTTTTGCATTTATAACAGGCTGGTTATTAGCAACATACAAATCCTGCTCCCTAACATAACCATAACTATATTCCCTATCATATCGATCAACAACTATATTTTTATTTTCATCTAAACCAATTTCAGAATAAACCTTATACCACCAATCATCATCAACTTTAATCTTATCAATTACAATAAGTGGAATATTCATAACATTTTCCATATCATTATTGACATTATAAATTATCTTATTTTCATCTTCAACTGGTTCAGCATAAATAAATATATCATCACTACCAAGCTTAACTCCAATGGTATTAAATAAATAATCATTATTTCCATAATCAGAATCAGCATAATAATAATTTTGAGCAGCTTTCTCACCCCAATATGGATCAGAAGCATACATAACATTCATACCACTACCTTTATTACCATAATGTGAACCATGATAATACGAATGATTTGGATTATTATAATTATCGCCAGTTAATCTAGCATGCTCATAAATAGAATCGCTAACTGATTTATAGACAGTTGCACTAGCAAATGGTGAACCATCTACTGCATTATGTCCAAATAAATTATTTTTTGCAAATGCTATCGCACTAGTACCAGTTGCACTTTCATTAATAGCAGCTGAAAAAGTAAGTAAAGCATTAACACCATATTGTGTTTGACTAGCAATAAAGCTAGCTCCTTCCCCAAACATTTGTGATAAACCATCACGATTTATACCATTTATAAAATTGCCACTATCATCAACATATCTAATTGATGCATCTGGCTTTGCATAATAACCTTTTTGTTGAATAAAAAAATTTAAATCATCTTCAGTATATGAAGTTTGCGAACGATTTGGTAAATACAAATAATAAGCAAAGAAAGGATTATCTTTATTTAATGACTTATCATAATTATCATTTTTATAATCATCTAGCATTTTAATTAAATCATCATAGAAATAATTGCCATCAAAACTATAATAAATTTTTGAAGAATCTAAGAAATCTGGACCAGGTCCTAAATTTATATATGTAGATGATTCAATTCCAGATGTATTATAAGCAAAGTAATGAAGTAAATTACTTGTTTTACGATAATATGTTTTTAAACTTACATCTACGTCCTCAGATATACCATTATCAACATTAGCAATCCAACCATATCCACCATTATAATTTATTTTATACCAAGTATAACCACCATTATTTTTCTTCTCAGTATAAGAGAATACTTGACCTGTTACTACAAAGCCAATCGCGTTACTACTAGAACTAGCATCTTCCCTTACATTTAAAGCATCATAAATATTTTCATTAATTCTTAAATTTTTATTATACAGTTGTGTTACAGGAACAATATTTAAATCTTTATAATCAGTCCAACCAGTAAAACCACTTATTTTTAACTTAACACGATTAGTTTTCGGATCATAATCTATAAAAGCTGCATCAGAACCATAAGAAGTATGTATATATGTATAATAAATACCACTTGTTGGTGTTTGATATAAATTTATAACATTTCCCGGATTAAATTTAACCATCGCATATTCAGCATTTATAAGTCTGCCATTATTATAAATAACTGAAACTTTTGTAGCTGATGAATCATATTCATTCATAACTCTTTTTGCCTCATCATAATCCGAATAAGTTCCTATTTTTTCAATATTTCCATCTTTATCCAAAATAGATACATCATATTGATTTTCCTCAGCTTTTACAACAAAGTTGATAGGATACAAATAACTTAATAAAATATTAACTATCAATACAACATTTATAAATTTTTTCATTAATTGACCACCTACCATAGTATAATTTATTATACCATATAATTCGACAAAATTCAAATAAGAAAGACGATGTTTTCGCCACTTTACAATTAAATATTAAAAAACAAAGTATTATCTACTCTGTTTATCTAAATCTTTAATAATAAAATCATAAACATCTAAAATTGTATTATTAAAATTATCAAAATCAACATTAAACCAATTAACAACCATTTGATTTTTAAACCAAGTATATTGTCTTTTAGCGTATCTTCTACTTCTTTGTTTAATTAACTCAACAGCGTCATTAAAAGACAAATTACCATCTAAATATTCAAATAATTCCTTATACCCTATTGGTGTCATAATAGCCTTTGATCTAAGATTATAATTATATAATTTTTTAGTTTCTTCTAAAAGCCCTAATTGTAGCATTTTATCAACACGCATATTTATTCTATTATACAAAATTTCACGATTAGTCGTTAAACCTATAAATACGCAGTCATACAACAATTGATTTGAACATATATTTTGTGAAATAGGTCTTCCATTATTTAAATAATAATTAATAGCTCTAACAACCCTTTTTCGATTATTTTTATGAATTAATGTATTAGGATCAATTTCTAACAATCTTTGATATAATTGTTCATTACTTAAATTATCAAAATTATTAAATTCTTCTTCTTCATAAAAATTATAATTATACAAAGCTGCTTTAATATAAAGACCAGTACCACCTACAATAATAACAGTCTTATTTCGACTTTGAATCTCGTTTATCTTTTGACGACAATCTCTTTGATAATCATAAACCGTATAGTCATCCAAAACATTCTTTATATCAATTAAATAATGTGGTATATTTTCCTTTTCTTCTTTCGTTACTTTAGCAGTAGCTATATTTAATTCTTTATATATTTGTGTACTATCAGCATTAATAATTTCTCCATTTAATTTCTTTGCCAATTCAATACTTAACTTTGTTTTTCCAACTGCTGTTGGACCAACAATTACAATAATTTTATTCATTCAAATTACCTCATAAATTTAATCTTTTATATGTCATTTATATTACTTAAAATTTTCTACTTTATAAACATACTATCACCAAATGAAAAAAAACGATATTCCATTTCAATAGCTTCATTATAAGCCTTCATAATATTTTCTTTACCTGCCAAAGCACTTACTAACATAACTAGAGTTGACTTAGGTAAATGAAAATTAGTAATTAAAGCATCAATTGCTTTAAATTTATAACCTGGATAAATAAAAATATCCGTCCAACCACTGCATTCTCTAAATTCTCCATACAAATTCATTATCGTTTCCAAAGTTCTAGTTGAAGTTGTTCCCACACTTATAATTCTATTACCTCTTGCTTTAGCTTCATTTAAAACCTCAGCTGTCTTCTTACTCATTATATAAAATTCCGAATGCATTTTATGCTTTGATACATCTTCAACATTAACTGGTCTAAAAGTCCCAAGTCCAACATGCAAAGTAATATATTCTACCTTAATACCTTTATCCTTTATTTTATCTAATAATTCCGATGTAAAATGTAAACCTGCTGTTGGTGCAGCCGCCGACCCCTCATTTTTAGCATATACCGTTTGATAACGATTCTTATCTTTTAACTTTTCATGTATATAAGGTGGTAATGGCATCTCGCCTAATAAATCCAAAACCTCATAAAAAATACCATCATATTTTAATTTAAAAATCCTAATGCCCTCTTCTTTTTCTTCAACACAAGTAGCTTCAATATCATTATTACCAAAAATAACTTTAGTACCAACTTTTACTCTTTTAGCCGGTTTTACTAAACATTCCCACTCATCTTTTCTTGTTTCTTTTAATAACAAAATTTCAATATGAGCATTAGTATTTTCTTTAACACCATAAAGCCTAGCAGGCATAACTTTAGTATCATTTAAAACTAAAACATCATCTTTATTCAATAAATCCAAAATATCATAAAAATGTTTATGCTCTATATTACCTGTTTCCTTATCTAAAACAAGTAATTTTGATTCATCACGCTTTTCTAATGGTGTTTGCGCAATTAAATATTCTGGTAAATCAAAATCAAAATCATCTGTTTTCATTCTCAACCTCCATACATTTTCTTAATTCATATTTTTAGGTATCTTTAAATGTTCATAAGCCTTATCAGTTACTACTCTACCTCTTGTTGTCCTTTTCAATAATCCTATTTGTAATAAATAAGGTTCATAAACATCTTCAATCGTTGTTTGTTCCTCTCCTATACTAGACGCAATCGCTTCTATACCAACTGGTCCACCATTAAATCTTTCAATGATTGCTTTTAATAAATTATAATCAGTATCATCTAAACCCAAACTATCAACTTTTAATTTATCTAATGCCATTTTACATATTTTTAAATCAATAGAACCATTACCTATTACAATTGCAAAATCTCTAACCCTCCGAAATAGACGATTCGCAATACGTGGTGTACCACGACTACGTGTAGCAAGTTCAACAGCTGCTTCATCATCAATTTCACAATTAAAAACTTTACTTGTTCTTTTTACAATTTGCGTGAGTTCCTCTACTGTATAATATTGCAATTTAGAAATTATACCAAATCTATCCCTTAAAGGACTAGATAAATCACCAGCTCTAGTTGTTGCACCAACTAACGTAAATGGTGGTAATTCGATTTTTATACTACGACTTGAAGATTCAGCACCAATTACAATTTCTAAAGTAAAATCTTCCATAGCTGAATATAAAATCTCTTCAATAAATCTAGGAATACGATGAATCTCATCAATAAAAAGAACATCGCCTTCTTCCAAATTAGATAAAATTGCCGCCAAATCACCCGTTTTTTCAATTGCTGGTCCACTAGCAGTTTTAATATTCGTTCCTAACTCATTTGCAATAATATATGCTAAAGTCGTTTTACCTAAACCCGGTGGCCCATATAACAAAACATGATCCAAAGATTCATTTCGCATCTTGGCAGCCTTTATATATATATCTAAATTTTCCTTAACTTCAGTCTGACCAATATATTCATTTAATAACTGTGGTCTTATATTAGTTTCAAAATTATCTTCTTGTAATTCTTCAGAACTAATTAATCGTTCGTCCATCATTTTCAATCCTTTCTATTTGTTCATATATTTCCTGCCAATTGTCTACTCTTCGCAGATTACTTTCCTTATTATAGGAACAAAATTAAAAACAAGTTTTGAATATTTAAGTTCACACTTAAATGTTTCTGCTTCATAGCTTTCGTTTCCTACCTGCTCCACAGA
>CANQIS010000075.1 GCA_947624115.1 uncultured Bacilli bacterium | reverse complement strand
ATTTCAAGATTAATACAAGTTTTATCAATTTCAACAATTATATCACTACGAGATTTCTTATCATTTTTATTATTAATTAAAAACTCGTTATTTCTAATAACAAGATTTTTTAATTTACTTTTAGGAATTCCAGTAACATAATGAATAATATCTTGTAAATATTCAGGATTATCTTTATCTAACATAATGGCTTTGAAGATACAATCATAAACACCTAACATTAATTTTTCATTTTTTATTTTTTCGATTCTATCATTTCCTCATAATAAATATATAGAAAAAAATGATAAAATCCTTTTTTTATAAGAAAGTTTTTAAAAAAATAGTAAAATGTTGAAATTTATGAATAAAGGGGTATTGCAATTACTAACTACTAGTGTTATAATTTAAATATCATAATGAATAGGAGGTATTTAAATTATGATGAGAAAAAGTATAAAAAATAAAGGATTTACATTAATAGAATTATTAGCCGTAATAGTAATACTTGCTGTTATCGCTTTAATCGCTGTACCACAAATCTTAAATATTTTAAATAGGGCAAGATTAAGTGCCGCTGAAGATACAACAAGTGGTATTATAAAATCGGCTGAGAATTATGTAACAAGTTTTATGTTACAAAATAATGGAGGTTTTCCAGATGGAACACTTACTTTTGAATGTACAACCGATGGTTGTCAATTAAAAGAAACATTAGATGATAGTTATAATATGGATAATTTAACTACATTAGATTTTAAAGGAACAAAGCCAACAAGTGGAATAATAACAATAAGTAATAGTGGGAAAGATATATTAACAACGAATTTAAATATTAATAATTTTACATGTTTATATTCAAAAGGTAAAAGTAGTTGTATAGAAAAACAAGAAATAAAAGAAAATGGAACAAAAGTTTATTTTAATCCAGTTGAAGGTAAGCAATGTAGTGAAGATGACTATACTACAAACCAGAGTAAAACTGGTGTAAAAGAAGGATGTATGCAATGGTATATCTTTAATGATAATGAAGGAAGTGCTGTTTATACTTTAATATTAGACCATAATATAACAGGCACAGTAGCATGGAATAACACTAATGGTACTTTAACTACAAATTATGAAGGTCCAAAAGAAGTATTGGAAGCATTAAGTGATGAAACAGTAGCATGGTCAGATGAATTAATATCACCAATGCCTTACACAGCAAGTTGGACATTAAATGATGAATCACATTTATATACAATAGATTATTCAACATATGGAAATAAAGCAAGATTAATAAGTGCAGAAGAGATAAATGAGATAATAGGAAAAGGAATTAAAGATTTGAACAGTATTTCTGTTGGTTATATGGATACAAATTGTAATGTCTCTGGAAAATGCAATCCTGGAGGAAATAAATATGCATGGTTGTTCGATAACACAAATGATTGTACCAATTTTGGTTGTAATGTATCCCAATCTGGAAATATTGGCTATTGGACTTCTTCAGCGTATGCTAGTGGCTCTGCTTACGCGTTGGTTATTAGCAGCTTTAGCCACTTGACCAACGACAAAGTTCACTTCACTGACTATTATGGCATGCGCCCAGTTATAACAATTCCTAAATCTATAATTTCTTAACATGAATAATTTCATGTTTTTTTTCACAAAAAATACACCATAATAACACACTTTCTTCAATAATTTATATTAAGATTAATACCAGTTGAGGTGATTTATGGATAAAACTGTTTTTAGAAGAGTTGAAAAAAAATATCTATTAACTAAAGAACAATATGAAAAGTTAATTGAAAGTATAAAAGAATATATTGAAATTGATACCTATGATTATAGTGTTATTTGTAATATTTATTTTGATACTGATGATTATATTTTAGTAAATAGATCATTATTAAAACCTATCTACAAAGAAAAAATAAGACTTAGAAGCTATGGCATACCAAATAAAGATAGTAATGTTTTTTTAGAAATCAAAAAGAAATATAAAGGTGTTGTAAATAAGAGACGTATTTCTATTCCTTTAAAAGAAATATATAAATATTTAAATACTGGCATATATCCTAAATGTAATAAACAAATTATGAATGAAATAGATTATTGTTTTAAATTTTACAATCTAAAACCAAAAGTATTTATTGCTTATGATCGCCATTCATATCGTGGAATTGACAATAAAGAATTCCGTATAACATTTGACCAAAACATAAGAAGTCGAACGACTGATTTATATTTAGAAAATGGCGATCAAGGCAATTCGTTATTTAAAAATGGCGAATACTTAATGGAAGTAAAAACATTAGATTCTTATCCTTTATGGTTTGTCAAAATATTATCAAAACTAAAAATTTATCCAACCTCATTTTCAAAATATGGAAATGTTTATAAACAAGAAATTTTAAAAATAGGAGAGTGATTATTATGTTTAAAAGTATTTTTGAAAATTCCAATTCCTTATCTATTCCCACTGTTTTACTTTGTTTTACTATATCGCTTATCTTAGGGTTAATAATTGCTTTTACCCATATGAAAACTAGTAAATATACTAAAAATTTTGTTATTACTTTAGCTATTTTACCAGCGTTAGTTCAGGTTGTTATTATAATGGTTAATGGTAATTTAGGAACATCTGTTGCCGTTCTAGGAGCCTTTAGTTTAGTAAAATTTAGAAGTTTACCAGGCAATTCCAAAGAAATAACAAGCATATTTTTATCAATGGCAATTGGACTTTCAATAGGTATGGGTGAAATTGTTTTTGCGATTATCTTTACCATTTTTATTTGTGCAATCTTATTTATTCTATCATTTACAAAATTCGGTGAGTCAAAAGAAATAACAAAAATACTAAAAATAACAATTCCAGAAGACTTAGACTATACTAAAGTATTTGATGACATATTTCAAAAATACGCTAAAGAAACAGACCTAGAACAAGTCAAAACAACCAATATGGGAAGTATGTTTGAATTAAAATATAAAATAAAATTACAAAAAAATATCAACGAAAAAGAATTTATTGACGACATAAGATGTCGTAACGGTAATTTAACTATTCTACTTACTAATCCTATTGTGGAAAATGAATTATAGGTGATTTATGAAAAAAAGAATTACAATTATAATTATAATTATAATTATAATTATCTTATCGATTGCTGTTATTATTTCCTTTTATATATTCAAAAAAGATAAAAATATAAATAATGAAAATAATATAAATAACGTATCTGATATTTCAGATAATCTTTCATCTGATGTCATTGAAGATGTTGATTTTGATGAATTAGAAAAAATAGATATAACCTTAACCAATACTTTAAAAATACAAAAAGGTGGTGTTTATAATCTAACTGGTAATATTACAAATGGACAAATATATATAGATACTAAAGAAAGTGTCAAATTAATCCTAAATAATGTTAATATAAATAATAAAACAGGTCCAGCAATTATGATTGAAAATGCTAATCTAACTGTAATTGAACTTAGTAAAGATTCCATTAATTATCTAAGTGATGAAGAAGATTATGAAACAGATATTGATGGTGAACCAGATAGTGTCATTTTTAGTAAAGATAACTTAATTTTAGATGGAGAAGGAAAACTAGTGATTAATGCTAATTACAAAGATGGGATTGTCAGCAAAGATAATTTAAAAATAATCAATGGTGAATATGAAATAAACTCTAATGATGACGCTATTAGAGGTAAAGATTCACTTGTAATTTTAGATGGCACCTTTAAAATAGATTCCAAAGGTGATGGATTAAAAACTACTAATACTAATGATGAAAAATTAGGTTATATTCTAATCGAAAATGGCGACTTTGAAATAACTTCTAATAATGATGGAATCGAGGCTGAAACTAATATCAATATAAAAAATGGAAACTTTAATCTAACAACTAATGATGGAAGTTCTAATTCAAATAACAATTTAGACAATTGGCCAAAACAATTTTACAATAATCAAAATACAAACCAAACTAATATAAGTAGTGCTAAAGGTCTTAAAGCTAACAATAATATAATTATTGAAAACGGAAACTTTACCATAGATTCCTCAGACGACGCTATTCATTCTAATAACTATATTGGTATTTCAAATGGAACAATCAATATAAATAGTGGTGATGATGGCATACATGCCAGTAGCAAAATCATTATCGATGATGGTATTATAAATATTGAAAAAAGTTATGAAGGAATTGAAGCCGAAAATATAACTATCAATAATGGTAAAATTAATGTTACATCTTCTGATGATGGTATAAATGTAGCAGGAGGTAATGATTCCTCATCTATAAATGGAAGACCTGGTATGAATTCTTTTGAAAATAGTGGCAATGCTTTACTTAATATTAATGGTGGAAATATCTATGTAAATTCTACGGGCGATGGTTTAGATGCTAATGGTAGTATCAACATAACTGGTGGAACAGTCATCATCAATGGTCCAATTGATAGTGGTAATGGAGCCCTTGATTATGACCAACAGTGTAAGATAACTGGTGGGACTTTAATAGCAAGTGGTAGTAGTGGCATGGCCCAAACAGCCTCTAACACTTCAACCCAAAATGTCGTTTCAATAAACTTTACTAAAACTATTAATCCTGACAATATTATAAGTATTAAAGATGACTCAGATAAAGAAATAATTACTTATCAAGCAAGTAAAAATTATCAAAACATTATTATTTCCTCACCAGACTTAAAAACAAATCAAAATTATACCGTATATACTGATGGTAGTTCCAATGCAAACAGTCAAAATGGATTATACGAAAATGGAAATTATACAGATGCTCAAAAATATATCACCTTTAATATAACTAGTATTTTAACAAATGTAGGAAACAATAATGGTATGAATGGACCTATGAAACCAGGTAATATGAATGGTCCCATGAAACGAAGATAAAATATATGCTAAAACATATATTTTTTTTAGAAAAAAAGGAATTTAATTAAAAAAATTATATAATATATAAAAAGATAAAATATCAAATAAATAAAAAATAAATAATGAATTTTGAACAAAAAAATGATACAATATAATCATAATAAAGAAATGAGGAAAAATATGTACGAAAAATTGATTGAATTATTAAATAATTCCTATTCACCATATTCTAAATTTAGAGTAGCAGCTATTGTTAAAATGAAAGACGGTTCAGAATTTAATGGTGTTAATGTAGAAAACGCATCATATGGTGCAGCCATTTGTGCTGAACGAAGTGCAATTGTAAACGCTATTAGTAATGGTTATAAAAAAAATGACTTTTCTAAATTATATATTATGTGTGGAGATAGTAACACTATTAGTACTTGTTGTTTTATCTGTAGACAAGTAATATCTGAATTTTTTGCCAAAGATTCCGAAATAATTTGCTATGACAAAAATGGTAATTATCAAAAATATTTAGTTAAAGACCTATGCCCATATCCCTTTGATGAAGAGGATTTAAAATGAAGTCAGGCTTTGTAGGATTAATAGGCCGACCAAATGTCGGGAAATCTACTTTAATGAATAGTATTATTGGTAAAAAAATTGCGATTACATCAAATAAACCACAAACTACTAGAAACATTATCCAAGGTATATATAATGATGAAGAAAGGCAAATTGTTTTTGTTGATACACCTGGTATCCATAAACCAAATCATAAATTAGGAAAATATTTAAATGAACAAGCTTATTACAGTATTGAAGATACCGATGTTATTTTATTTTTAACAGATGCAAGCGAAAACTTAGGTGGTGGCGATAAATATATTATCGAACGTTTTAAAGAATTAAATAAACCTGTTATTCTAATTTTAAACAAAATAGATAAATTAAATCGCGAAGAAATTTTTAATAAAATATTAGAATATAAAGATTTATATAATTTTACTGAAATTATACCTGTATCAGCCTTAAAAAATAAAAATACCAAAACAATCATTGATGTTTTAACTAAATACTTACCAGATAATATTAAATACTTTGACGATAATCAAGTTACTAACAAATCAAGAGATTTTATTATTTCAGAACTAATTAGAGAAAAAATATTTAATTTAACATCAGACGAAATACCACATTCACTAACTTGTATTATCGAACATATAGAAAATAAAAAAGATACCCTAATAATTAATGCATGTATTATTGTCGACCGTGATAATATCAAAAAAATAATAATTGGACATAATGGTAGCAAATTAAAAGAAATTGGCACTAAAGCTAGAAAAGATATCGAAGAATTTACAAATAAAAAAGTATATTTAGAATTATATGTCAAGACCATAAAAAAATGGCGCGATCGTGAGAAATATTTAACAGAATTTGGCTATAATGATTTTAATAAATAAAATTGAATAAAAATAAAAAAAATAATCACAATATAAATGAAAGGTGATTAAATATGAAAAAAGAATTATTATGGGATTTATTTAAAAATACAGGTAAAATAGAATATTATCTTAAATACAAACAAGAAAAAGGAAAGTAGTGATTTTTTGAAAGTTGTAGTTGGAGGAATTTACAAACATTTTAAAGGTACTTTACATAAAGTAATTTGTATTGCTAAACATTCAGAAACAGAAGAATTATTAGTTGTTTATACTCATGACAATGATATTTGGGCAAGACCAATCTCCTTATTTACATCATTAGTAGATAAAGAAAAATATCCTAATGTAAAACAAAAATATCGTTTTGAATTACAAGAAGAACCAAATGATAACTAAAGTAGAAGGAATTGTCATAAGTGAAACATCATATAGTGAATCAAGTAAAATTTTAAATGTTATAACTAAAGAATACGGAACGATTGGTATACTATCCAAAGGTTGTAAATCAATAAAGAGCAATTTAAGAAGCGTTAGTTCTAAATTAACATATGGATTTTTTAATATTCACTATAAACCAGATAAACTATCAATTTTAATAAGCGTTGATATTATTGATAATTTAAAAAATATAAAGACCGATATAACCTTAAAAAAAATAAGTTATACTTGTTTTATTCTTGAACTAACTGAACAAGTATTAAAACACAATTATAGTGATACAATCTATGATTTAATGATTAGTGCAGTACTAAAGATAAACGAAGGATTTGATCCATTAGTTATCACAAATATTCTAGAATTGAAATATTTAGATTATTTAGGTGTTATGCCTATCTTAGATGGGTGTGCCAAATGCGGAAATAAAACATCTATCGCCACACTATCAAGTACTAGAGGTGGTTATGTTTGCAACTACTGTCGTACCAATGAAAAATTAGTGGACGCTAAAACAATAAAATTAATTAGAATGTTTTATTATGTAGATATATCAAAAATTACTAATTTAGATATATCACTTAAAATTAAACTAGAAATAAATAGTTTTTTAAACGAATATTATGACTTATATACCGGTCTATACTTAAAATCTAAAAATTTTATCGAAGATTTACAAAATATTTAATAATTTATCTAAAAATATGTATTAATACTAGATAAGTTATTTTTTTTCGATTATAATATTATACAGTAGGTGAGAATATGAAAAATTATATCTATTTAATTGTTCCTTTTTTTGCAGCTATATCCGCTCAAATTATTAAATTTATTGGTGAATCAATTAAATATAAAAGACTAAATTGGGAAAGACTATTCAATGGAAATGGTGGTATGCCAAGTACACACACATCATTTACTTTTTCACTTGCCATCACCATCGGTATTTTAAATGGGACAAGCAGCCCTTTATTCGCAATTGCCCTTGTTTTTGCCTGTATAGTAGGCTATGATGCGATGGGACTTAGAATGGAAAGTGGAAAACAAGCTATAGCCATCAATAAAATCTTAGATGAAACTTTTTTTCGAAATACCAAAATTGGTATTCAACATTTAAAAGAACAACTCGGGCATCAACCACTAGAAGTTGTTATGGGTGTTGTATGGGCTAGTATCTGTTCCATTTCATTAATAATGTTAATTTATTATTAAATAAAATATTTTTTGTCATTTTTTGTTTAATTTCAAAAATTTAGAAAATAATAATAAACAGGTGATTACAATGAAAAAAATTCTGTTAATATTATTTTCTATTTTTTTAATTTACATTTTCTCTTCAAATACTAATATCAATACAGAACCAGTTTTTAACGAACAAGACTATATCGAAAACTATGATCATGATTATTTTTATGTTACCTCTTCTAAAATAGACTTAAACACTAATAATATTGAAGATTATTTCAATGATTACGATATTAAAATAATAGGCCTTTTTCCAAAACTAAATAAAATATACGATGAAAAATTAGAAAAAAAACTTAATTATTATAGTTTTAATAACCTCTATGACAATAGAACAAATATAAATAACTTTACTAACAATTACGTAGGACTACTAAAAAATAATAACTATATAGATATGGCTAATCTAGTATATTTTAATGGAATAGATATCGATAAAATTTTAATATATACTTCATATAATTCAATTTATAGACATGATTTAAATTATAAACTATTTAATTATAAAGTTCGAGAATTTTAAAAAAAATCCATAAAGAATTAATAAATATTAAAAACAGGGTAGAATAACAAACTACCTAATTTTTAATATATCAATTTAAACTAAAAAAATTCAGGTTAAAAACATGAAAATAATTTAAGGCATAGAATTATCCTATATTTTATAAAGGTTAATCTATGTTTTTTTATT
>CANQIS010000074.1 GCA_947624115.1 uncultured Bacilli bacterium | reverse complement strand
AAGTGTATCAAAATAACCTAAGGGGCTATCTTTTTATATCAATATTCGAAAAAGTTCGAATAGATTCGTCAATGGTGGAGCTGAGGGGAATCGAACCCCTGTCCAAAAATATTTAATAAAAAATATCTACAAGTTTAGTTAGTTAAAAAAATTCCTAAACAATTATAGTAACTAACAACTAATTATTTAGTAAGCATATAAAATTCATTATTATTTCTATGCTAAATAATAATATATCCTGCTAAATCGAACCTTCTAAAAACTTCACAGGAAAAAGTTTAAAGAAAGTTGCATCCCCTATTTAATTAGGCAAAAACAACATCATTCTTAGCGAATAATGAAGTGAATGCATTTTTTAATTTGTTTCCATTTAATTTTGGTTTGTACTTAAACGCGTACCTTCGACTTGCCATTTAATATCGCCTATTCCTGTCGAACCCAAATCAGCCCCATGTATGTATTATACCACAAAAAATAGAAAATATATCATTTTCTATTTTAAATTTAAATTTTTATATTGTTTCTTTACTTCCCTATCAATATCCTTTTGCTTAATAGCTTCCCTTTTATCATAATTTTTTTTACCCTTAGCTATTCCTAACAATAACTTTGCTTTATTATTTTTAAAATAAACTTTTAAAGGAACCAATGTATAACCATTTACTGCTATACTATCCCTCAACTTAAATATTTCTTTCTTATTTAATAGTAATTTACGTGTACGTGTTTCTTCATGATTAAAAATGTTACCTTCTTTATACTGACTTATATGCATATTAAGTAAAAACACTTCATTATTTCTCACAATAGCGTAACTATCTTTTATATTAGCTTTACCCTCTCGAATAGATTTAATTTCTGTTCCTTTTAAAACTAAACCAGCCTCTATTGTTTCTATTATTTGATAATCATAATTCGCTTTTCTATTTATTATTTCCATATAAACCACACATTCCTTTCACTTCGTTCAAGGCACACATAGTCATGAAAACTTTAATTTATTTTCAGACTATCAACTTATGCAAGCGGAGCAACCTCAATTGTATCATCATACATCTTTATTATATCAGAATACTTATCATACAAAGATAAATAATTTGGTAAAATACTATCATTCAATTCAGTAAAAGGATATACATAATAATTTCTAAAATTATTATAATAAGTATAAATTAAATGAGCCTTAACATTTTCGATTTTAATGCTATTATCTGGTTCCTTAACAATATCATAAGATACCATATCACCAACCAAACGATCAATACCTATTTGTGCAGAAATAAAATTACCTAATGAATAAATAACCAAAGTATCACCAATAAATTCAACTGGTTCAATAACATGAGGATGCGTACCTATTACTACATTCACACCTAAATCGGCTAAATACTTAGCTATTTCTTTTTGATTATTTACAGGTGTTGCTGTATACTCTTCACCCCAGTGCATTGCGACCATAATAACATCTGTATAAGGACGTACACGCTCAATATCAGCCTTTACCTGTTCTTTATCATAAACATTTAAAAGATATTCCTTACCTGCACCCGTTTTCAAACCATTTGTAGTAGTTGTATAAGATAATAAAGTGTATTTAATACCATTCATTTCCTTTACTTGAATTTTATCCCTATTAGCAAAAGAATCATAACTACCAGCCACCATTGCTTCCTTAGTAGGCCAATATTTTTGCGTTGAATATAAAATAGCTTTTTCTCCACGATCCAAAGTATGATTATTTGCCAAACTTACTATATTAAAGCCAGCATCTAACATCGCATCAGCAATTTCATCTGGTGAATTAAAACAAGGATAAGTTGAAACTCCTAAATCTTTACCACCGATAATTGTCTCTTGATTATAATATTTCAAATCATAAGAAGAAATCATATTCTTAATTGATGGAATCATCTTTTTAAAATCATAACTATCACCAGATATAAAAGCATCTTGATATACCGAACTATGAATTAAAGCATCTCCAGCTGTAATCATTGACAAACGATTTGATGGCTCTGAAGTTTTATATTCAAAGTCATCTTTAAAATTATAATCTTCTATAACTTCTTGATTTTGACAACCAGTACTTAATATTACTAAACATAATAATAATCCTTTTAAGCTAGCTAAAAACTTTCTCACAATAACCCACCATCCTAATTATTTAATATAACTAAAAAATTATCATAAAACTTAAATTCACATTCAACACATTGTTTTTTCAAATAATCCAAATCATTATACACAAATGAATTTACAATCTCATTTCGATAAAATAAAACTATATCATTTTTTGACTTATCAAAACTATATTTATCAGCATACATATAATTATGCTTATAGAAAAAATCATAAAATTGATTTTCTGGAACATTCAATCTACGACTTCCAAAAAAAGAAAATAACCATAACCTTGACATTGAATTCAAATTAGAAAAAACATTTCGAAATCCATCATTATAAACTTGTTTTAAATCAGCTAACTCACTACTGTTAATTAAAACAGTATTATCAACTATATACTTATTCACATTATAACTATAAATTCCAAATATATTTGCCTCAGAACCCATACTATATGTATCTTCAAATAATAGTTTATCAGATTTTGATGAAAAAATAAAGATACAACTAATAATAACTATACATATTATTACACTATAACCAATAATTAATACTCTAAACTTATTATAAAATATATCTATAAAAGAAAATACACAAATTAATACAACTAACCATAACAAATAAAAACACTTAGACAAATAATATATACTTGCTATACCATTACAAAATAATAACCATATAATAACCATAAAAAATAATAAAACTACAAAACAAAATAATTCATAATTTATTTTTCTATTTTTAATTAAATACCAAAAATAACAAATTAAAATAGGTATAAATAAATAAAAATTATCAAAAAATTCAATATAACAATACCCATCTAATCCTAACTGTGTTATTACATTTTGATTACTATTATTAATATTTGGTAATACAAAATATAAAAAACCTAATAATAAAGGAATAAAAAATATTAAAAACATTATAAAAATATTTTTAAAACAAAATATTTTTTTCTTAGAAGATTTCATACTATATACAAAATATAAAAACATCGATAAAAAAATAACTGGAACAAAATAATAATAAGTAAAAAATAACCCTAAATTAATTAAAAATAAAAAACTAATAAACCATTTCTTTTCAATTTGTTTTCTACTATACATTTTCATAAATAAAAATAATAAATTAATTATAATTATAGAATGACTCAAATAAAAAAAACCAATCAACATACTATTTAAAGGATAAGCAAATGTATAAATAGATGTACCTATCAAAGCAATCATAAAAGGTATTTTTTTATCCATATCAGAAATAGTAAAATAAAACATAAAACCTGCTAATAAAAGCATCATAATATCAAACAATATATATAAATTATAAAAATCAAAATCTGAGATAATTGGACTAAATAACTTAAAAATTATACCCAAATTTGTATAAGAAGCAAATTGACGAGTTTCAAAATTAAGTACTGTTGTATCACCAACATTATTAAGTAATGAAGATTGATTAAAAAAATCATGAGCAGTTAAATAATGTAAAGCTGGATCACTTGTTCTATAAACTATGTTAAATGGAAAACCAAATCGTAATAAACTAATTATAACAACTAATATCGTAAACAATATCAAAAAAATAATATCCTTCTTTTTAACAAAATACTTACTTCGACTACCCTTTCTTAATAAACAAAAATATAAAATAAAACTAATAATTAAATTTACAATAGCTAAAATAGATAAATAAAGTGGTATTTTAAAACAATTCAAAATAAAACATACTATTGAATTATAACAAAATAATAAAACCAACGAAATACATATCCACTGCAATAAATTTTGTTTTTCATCACTTTTCTTAAGACCAATAAATACTACTATTAATATTATAATAGACATTAAATAAAATATCGAACTAATCATACCACATATCCTCACTTATTAAACTAGAATATATTTTTAAACAATAAAAATTTAAATATACAAGTATCATACACCTACTAATATCATTTGATAAAAATATAATACCATACCCAAAAATGTTCTTCAATTATTAATTGATACATTTTTAAAATTTTCTATTAATTTCCATTTACAGTACAAAAAAAAAGTCATTACTCATGACTTTCCTCAGCAATAACAAAATCAACCGTTTTAGCTTCCTTATTAGCTGCTTTTACCTTTACCCTGACTTTATCACCTAATCTAAAGCCACGTTTATTATGAACACCTCTTAAACTAAAAGTTGCCTCATCAAATACATAATCATCATCAACTAAATCATCAATTTTAATTAAACCTTCAACTAAATTAGGCAATTCAACAAAAATACCAAAACTCATAATACTATTTATCATGCCATCAAATTCTTCACCGATATGCTTTTCCATATACTCTGCTTTTTTCATATCATCTACTTCACGTTCACATTCGATTGAATCACGTTCTTTTGCAGAAGCATGTTCTGTCAAAAATGGCAACTTAGTATCCCAATATTCCATCGTATCTTCATCGATCTTATGTTGAAATAAATATGTTCTTAATAATCTATGAACTGTAGTATCTGGATATCTTCTAATTGGTGAAGTAAAATGTGTATAACATTTACTAGCAATTCCAAAATGCCCTATATTATTTTTATCATAAACAGCCTTCTGCATACTTCTAAGTAACAACTTAGATAAAATTGAAAACTCTGGTTTATCACTTAATTGACCCAATATTTTCTGCATTTCACGTGGTGTAATCTCACTAATTTTTCCATTAACCTTATAACCTAATATACTAATAAATTTCAAAAAATTATTAATTTTTTCCTCATTAGGCTCACCATGTACACGATAAACAAAAGGCAATTCCATATAATTAATACAAGTAGCTACTGTTTCATTAGCAGCAATCATAAAATCTTCGATTAACTTCTCACCAACTCCACGGTTACGCAATACAACATCGATAGCCTCTCCCTTATCATTAACAATTATTTTAGCCTCATCGATATTGAAATCTATGCAACCACGTTTAACTTTACTCTCTCTTAAAATTTTTGATAATTCTAACATTTTCTTTAAACTATCAACAAATTCTTCATAACCATCTGGTACAATATTTTCCTCCAAGATTTTATTAACACATTTATAAGTCATTTGTTTACGTGATCTTATCACACTCTCATAAATATCATAATTTACAACTTCACCTTTATGATTTATTTCCATCTCACAAGTTATAGCCAATCGATCAACGCCAGGATTTAAAGAACAAATACCATTTGATAACTTATGAGGTAACATTGGTATAACGCGATCAGCTAAATAAACACTCGTACCCCTATCATAAGCTTCCTCATCAAGTTTACTATTTTCTTTAACATAATAACTAACATCAGCAATATGAACACCTAATTTATAATTATTATTGGCTAAAATTTCAATTGAAATCGCATCATCAATATCCTTAGTATCATCACCATCAATTGTAAATATTTCTACATCACGTAAATCCCTTCGACCAACTAATTCCTCAGGTAAAACCTCATTTGGAAGTTTATCAACCTCATTCATTACTTCATCACTAAACACATCATTAATACCATACTTATTAACAATTGATAAAATATCAACCCCAGGATCATTTTTATGTCCAAGAATTTTAATTACTTCTGCCTTATAACAGTTACCCTGTAATTTTTGACAAATTTTTACTAAAACCTTATGACCATCCATTGCCCCCATTGTCTTATTTTTATCAATAACAATATCAAGTTTAACCTTTTCATCGTCCAATTTTATATGACCTATACCTTTTTCATAATAAAATTCCCCGACCATTTGCTTAAATTTACGATCGACAATCTTAACAATTCGTCCTTCTAATTCTAAGCCTTTTTTAGATGTAATTTCAACGATTACTTTATCACCATGAATCGCACCATTCATATTACTAGCAGCAACAAAAACATCTTCATCGCCTTCAATATCGACAAATCCATAACCCTTTTTATTACCAATCATTTTACCTACTTTTAAATGACTATTATTAAATAACATATAATTATTTTTATTAGTTCGATAAACATCTAAACAATCTTCCATTAAATTTAACTCTTTAAGTAAATCTTTTAAACCTTCTACGTCATTAATACCCAATTTTTCCTCTATTTCATACACACTTAAAGCCTTATCACTTGACTTCAAAATTTCTAATATAGAATCTCTCATATTCCACCTCTTTATGATAATTATAGAAGAAAAAAAAAGAAAATGATAGTATTTACTTTAAAAGTTTACATAACTTGTCAGCAATTTTTTCAAAAGTATTATCTTTTACTAAATTATAACTATCTAATCCTAAATTACAAACTCTATTACTAATTATTTTATTAAACTTCTTTTGAAAACTATCTAAACTAAATAAATAAATATTCTTATTGTCAATAAAATAATCATTACACAAATTACTATTTAATAACAAAATATTTTTCTTTAAATTTAAACATATATTTAAATACTTCTCACTCTCCAATATATTATCAAAAAATACAACTAGCTGACTATTACTTATATAATTTTGTAATAATCGATCATTACAATATTTATAAAGTGTTAAATTTTTAGGTATATCATTTAATAATCGACTATCCTTTTTATTTAAATGAATATCATAACCAATTAAATCAAAATTATAATTAGTATTTTTACTTATAATCTCAAAATAAGTACTTAAATACTTATAATGACTATCTATAATTGCTACTGATTTCTTTCTTAAATTAAACAATTTATTCTTACAAATACCAATACATAAATTTTCATAAGGAATAACAACCGTTTTCTTAACATTAATTATTTTTTTAAAATAAGGCAAACTAGTTATAACTATATTACAATTATTAAATAAATTTCGCATATATTCATTATATACCATACTTTTATTATCCATTTTATACTTATTATTAAATATCTTTAATTCCTCCAAATAAGCAATAAAAATAACCTTTTTAGCTTTATTTATCAACTTTAAAGCTCGATTATTCACTTGACTAGTTAATAACACATCAAAACTATCATTCACATTAGTTGTATAATTTATTTTACCATAATCTAAATAAGTAATAATCTTAGATAACAATTCAATATTTTCTATATAAACTAAAACCATAATATCACCTATTTTATTATGAAAAAAATAATTATTAATATACAAAATTCCAAACAAAACCAAAAACATTAACAAATTTACAAAAATTTACTTAAATAATTCAATAAAATTAATAAATTATTTGACTTTTTAAATGAATAATGCTATAGTAAACTAATAAAGAAAGGGGAAATACCTATGGCAGTAGGAAACAATTATTTTAACCAAACATTAAGAAATATACCAACAGTAGATCAACAAACTTTTCAAAATTTAAGAAATAATAACAATAACAATAATAACAATATCAATAACAATATCAATAACAATATCAATAACAATAATAACGACATGAATAATAATACTCCACCTCAAAACTCAATGATAAAAATAACATTATTTAAAAATTCATTTTTTAATTTTATAAAAAATAATGAAGCCTTACTTGTAGAAAATCAACTTACAAGTGAACTACATGTAGTAAAAAAATGGAAAAAACCAGATGAAATTAAACATGGAATAATAATAACAATTCCCTTACTACAAAAAGTCAAAAAATATAACATGGCTAATCAAGTGCTTGATTTCCATCCAAGAAAATACCATATACAAAGTAAAAATGACCCTAATCTTACTGTTGAAGCTGATGCTGATTTTAAACTAACAATAAGAATTGTTGACCCAGTAAAATTAGAACAAAACTTTAATCCAAATCAAAATATTACTATTGAAAAAGAAATAGAAACAACTTTTGAAGCAGTCATGAGAAGATTCTTTGCTCAACACAATAGTACATATTTACTAACTCATGATTATGATTTAAATGCACCAGAAAATGCTGAAATAAAAAATGGATTACAAGACTTCGAAACTAGATATGGGATTCAAGCAGAATCGCTTAAATGTGAAAATTTTAAAATACCTGATGTAGAAAAAAAAGAAAATGAAGACGAAATAAGAATGGCTAATGAGGAAAGACTTGCTCGAGCAAGACAAAGAGTAACTGAAATAAATGCTCAAGCCGAAGCAAATGCAACACGCTATCGTGGTGATGCCATTGCTGAAAATATAGAAAAAACAGGACAAGCAACCGCAAATATGACACAAGAGCAAGCAAACATAGTTCAAGCTCAAATGGCAACAGGAGCAAATAATGCCAACGTTAATTTATTTGTAGGAGCTAATAATCCATATCAACAAGCTGCTGCAATTCTTCAAAGTACTTTGAATCATCCACAAAGACAACAAGATCAACAAGATCAACAAGATCAACAAGATCAACAAGATCCAGAAGAACAACACGCAAGGAGAAGATAAGCGAAATTAAATTCGCTTTTTTTCTTGCTCGACTAATAATGATTTGCTATAATTAAATCGGAGATGATAACATGCAATATATAATAATTATTTTATTAATAATTATCCTAATAATATCCGTTATTTCACTATTTAAAAATATAAATGAATCAAATATAACAGAAAGATTAGGTAAATTAGAAAATAGTTTCACCAAAGAAATTGGAGATTTTAAATTTGACTTAAATAAAAACTTAAATGATGATTTTAATAAATTAACAGATAGAATGGATAATAGATTAAACCAAATCAATAACAAAGTAAATGAAAGACTAGATGAAAATTTTGA
>CANQIS010000073.1 GCA_947624115.1 uncultured Bacilli bacterium | reverse complement strand
ACAAAAAATATGAGACTACAAATTAATGTAGTCCCATAGATTCTTTTTTCAGTGTCCACTAAACAGGGTTCACTTCACTAACTGATGAAATTCAAACTGTAGAATTAAAAGAAGATGAAATTACATCAATAAAATTTGAAAATGAAAAAGTAAAAGGATATATTGAAATCACTAAAGTAAGTGCAGATGATAATGAACTAACTGGAGAAACAAAAGGAACTGTATTGAAAAATGCTGAGTTTGAGATATACAATGAATCTGATGAATTAGTTGATACTATAATAACAGATGAAAATGGAAAAGGTAAAAGTAACTTATTAGAATATGGAAAATACTATATTATTGAAAAAAACCCAGGCTCAGATTATTATTTACTAAACACTGAAAAATACTATGTTGAAATTACGGAAAATCTAGTAACAATCCCAGTTATTATTGAAAATGATAGTGTTGACATTGGGCTAGATATAGAAAAAAATGGAGTAGTACAAGCACAGCCAAATGATGAAATTAAATATAGTTTTAATTCATTAAAAAATACATCAAATGTAGCATTAGATAATTTTACATGGACAGATAATTTACCAACTGATTATATTAGAATTACAAAATTATTTACTGGTACTTATAACGAAGATTTAGATTATATAGTTAAGTATAAAACTAATAAGTCAGAAGACTATATTGAATATGGAAAGTATAATACACAAGTAAATAATTATATTGATTTCACAAAAGTTGTTTTAGCTGAAGATGAATATATTACTGACTATAAAATTGAATTTGGAACAGTAATGCCTGGATTTGAGGCAGTAGAAAAGCCATTCATATTTTGCAAAGTTTTACCAACTGTTAAGGCAGAAGATAGATGGACAAATTATACAAGTTTAACAGGTAATTATAAGGAACACAAGATAGAAGATAAAGCAGAATGGACAACAAAATCTTATGCTAAAAAATTAACAATAAAAAAATTACCTAAAACTGGATATTAAAAACAAGAAAGCTCAGTATGTAGTAAATCTATATATTTGAGCTTTTTTTATACACTAAAGAAAAGGTTAGGAGATGCTTTATGACTAATAAAAAATATAAAGAACCAAAATTAGAAGAAATGGAAACTACAATCAATTTACTTTATTTGGAAAATATATTATCTATATATACAAATAATGTAAAATTGCAAAAAAGATTAAATAAAATAATAGGAGAACCTAGAAAAGAAAGCACAATAAAAGGTGCAATTGTTAGTAGTGTATGGGATATTTCTTTGACAGATGAAAGAAATAAAGATAACATTATAGATACTGTTCTAAAAATATAAAAGATGGAGTAGAAAGCTCCATCTTAAAAATAATTTTAATCCTGTTCAACATCCTTAAAAACAGGATCATCAAAAAAGTCTTTTAATTCAATATTAAATCCTTCGCAAACGTGTAATAAAGTTCTTAATGTTGGTAAATCTCTTTTACCACTCATGATCGCAGATAAAGTAGCCATAGGTATTCCAGTTAACTTATATAATTTCCACATGTTCAAGTCTTGTTCTTTCAAAATATTTTTAATTCTTATTCTAATTGCATTAGAAAGTGTCATAATATCGCCTCCAAAAAAATTATAGCAAGAGGCAATTTTAAAATGCTCTACTCGTGTAGAAATTTTGATAAATAGTTCACAAAAGTAAAGTAATCTCTTGCAGTAGAGTAAAAAGTATGCTAAAATAAATTTAGTTTACTCAAGTAAAAATTTTTTCGTACTTTCAATAAAAAACAGAAAAATATGTTATAAAATGACAAAGTATTACAGAAAAATTAATTCTGAAAAAAACTATAAAATTTTTTTGCAAATCAAATCACGATATTCGTGCAAAAGGAGGAATATATGGAAGAAAATAATGTGAAAAATAGTAATCAATACCTTTTAAATAGGAAATTAAGGATTTTAATTGCAGATGATGAAAAAGTGATGATAGATGAAATTTTATCTAATTTAAATGTTAAAAATGAAGATTATGAAATAGTAGGATATGCAGTATCTAATGAGGAAGAAAGGGAAAAAATTGAAAAATTAAAGCCGGATATTGTAATAACAGATATTTATAGAGGTTGTCTTGAAAATAAAAATAACGGTGGTTTTAAAATTATAGAGGAGTATTCTGAAAAAAATTTTTTACCTAAATTTATTGTAATCTCTTATACTCCATATTATACGGCAGAGAATATTATAGGAAGATATACAAAACTACCTAAGGTTAATTACAATGAAATAAAAAAATTATTACATATATTAAGGATAACGGAAAGATCTATTTTTGATAGAGGCTATCAAGATAGAAAGAAAAATACAAAAGAAGAAACTAATGAAAAAGTAAGTTATATAAAAAAGATAAAACATTATTTAAAAATAAAATAATCCAGATATTCAAATGCTGGATTATTTTTTACTCTAATTCTTTATCAGTTCCTTTATATAATTCATCCATTGAAATTTTAAAGACTTTAGCAAATATTAATGCTTCATAATCTCTAACTAGGCGTTTGTTATGTTCAATAAGATATATATCAGAGTGATATAAGTTAAGCCCGTACAAATCAATTTTTTGACATAATTGTTCTTGAGTATATTCATTTTTTAATCTATATTTTTTTACATTAGTGCCAATAATGTTAGATTTATTATTTAATCTTTTGACTCTCAAAAATCAATCATTCCTTTCATAGAATATTTTTAACAATTTTATTATAAAAAATTCATTTTCTTGCACGAATATAATGCAAGAGCTAAATATAAAAGTAAATATCATGGAAATGTCAAAAAATATTAGATATAAATTTTTTAATTGTGGAAGTTAGAACTTTTACATAAGTTAGTGATATAATAATATAAAAATTTTATATTAAAAAATCATTATATTAGATAAATATTATCTAAAGAAAGAAAAAATAAAATAGATTCTAAATTAAATGAACTTTAAGTTCTCTTTTATTTAAATTATAGAAAATTATTTGATATTATTGCAAAGAAGTATAAAAAACAGGGTACAAATGTACCCCGTTTTAAACAGATGCGAATAAGTTGTTTGTTGCTTGTTAGTGGATGTTAGCAAAAGTCAGATTTGTTGCTGAATATTAGCCATAAATCCAAACTTTTACAAAGACACTTACTCCAGGTGGAATTCTCCTGAATGTAAGAATCACGCACTCTGGACTATCATGGTACATGTCGCTTAATGTGGATGTACCATTGGATACAACCCTGACTTCACGGACGTTTACGTTACCATTGCTGTCAGTAAGATCCATGGCCATAGCTCCATTCCAATCAGAAGAACACTCAATAGTTACACCCATACCACCTGCACCAGAGGCAACGGTTGGATAAACAACGACACCAGCGGGGTCACCTGTAATGGTTTGCTGAGTGTACCCTGAAATAGTGCTCGTGATAGAGAATGGTGAACAAACACCATTCGTATCCGTAACAGAAACGACACCTTCAGATGTGCATTCCATAGTGTATGCTGTAGCTACACTAGGAGTCATCTTGGAGTCTTCGGCGAATGCTGTCATGTTAAAAGGCATGAGAAACATAAGTGCCGAAAGCAAACTGCTAACGATAAGTTTTTTCATGATAAAGACCTCTCTTTCATGTAAAACTTATTCACATCTGTTGTATATAAAAAGGAAGTATGCGTTTCCTTTTTAACTAAAATAATCTATAAATGTTATAAATCACTTTCATATTTATAACACGAATCTATCAAAAGAGATTAAAAAGATAACAAAAGAGTAAAAAAAACAGCGTAAAAGTAATTATATAATATTTTTTATAAAAAATATATAATATTTGTAACGTTCTTATAATTTGTAAAGTCTATACTAATAGAAAGGAGGAAAAATGGAAGAAATATATAAAAAGTATTCTAAGAGAGTTTTTTGTTATTTACTATCCCTTACTAATAATACTGAAGTTGCAAAAGATTTAACTCAAAGTACATTCTATAGTGTTGTAAAAAATATACATAAATTTAAAAACGAATCAAGCATGACTACTTGGTTGTGTAAAATTGCAAAAAATAAATGGTTGGATTATTATAAAAAAACAAAAAAGTATAATGAAACTAATATTGATGAAGTTAATGAAATGTTATTTGCAGAAGAATCTTTCGAAGATGAATATGCAGACAGAGAAGAAGTATTAAACTTATATAAAAAAATACATAAGTTGGATGAAAAGAGCAAGGAAGTTATTTATTTGAGAATACGTGGAGAACTTAAATTTAAAGAGATAGGTCTTATAATGGGCAAATCAGAAGAGTGGGTAAGAATTACTTTTTATCGAGCAAAAATAAAATTAAAGGAGGATTTTAATAATGGATAAGAATAAAGAATGCTATCTTATCAAAGATTTAGCACCTGCATATATTGATAATATGGTAAGTATTGAAAGTAAAGATTTGATTGAAAAACATTTGATTGATTGTAAAGATTGCAAAGAATATTATAATAATATGAATTCAAATATATTCCAGGATATTGATAAAGAAAAAACTGATGATTTATATGAGTTTAATCATTTAAAGAAAATAAGAAATCATATGAACTATTTAAAGATTAGTATATTAATTATAATATCAGTAATTATATTTTTTGTGGTTGGTATTATTATAAAATGTAATTATACCAATCATGTATTTGAGATGTCGTATAACAAAATTGAAGAACTTAAAAATCTGGATAATTATGTTTTGATTCAAAAAACAACATATAAAGATTTAAAAGAAAGATCTGGATTTGAGACTACTGCAAACTATTATTATAAGGATGGAAAATATAAGGTTGTATCTACAGGAAATGATATAAATTATGATAATAGTATTGATGAATTAGATACTAGTATTACATATATGGAAGATGATAGTTTGAATAAAATCGTCGTATTCGAAGACTTAAAACAAATTGCTTATTATTATAATCAAGGATTTGTTGAAATGAAAAAAGGAGATGTATTTGAAATTTTTACTGATGTAATAAACTATAAAAGGAATTATACAAAATTCAGTATGTTAGGATTATCAATAAAAAAGAAAAAGATTGATGGAATTACATACTATGTTATAAGAAAAGATATGGATAACTTTTACAAAGAAATATGGATAAATAAGGATACATTTACAATAACTAAAATAGTAGAAGAATCATACAATAATTATTACAGAGAAGTAAACTATGAAATATTAGTAAATACTGTTACAGAAAATGATATAGATACTTCTACATTAAATACAGATAGATATAAAGATTATAAAGTAAATTATATTGATAATTCAACACAAAATATATGGGGAATTAAAGAAAAATGAATTTAAAAATTGTTATACTAGATAAAGACTTTGAAAATATAAAATTTGTAATCAATAAAATTATTAATAATATAGAAGAAATAAATATAATACCTTATGTTGCCACAACAGAAGAAGAAGTATTAAATATAACATCAAAAAATGAAATAAATGCTATATTAGCAAATAAAAAATATATAAAATCTACTAATATAAAGAAAATAGAGACAATTACAATAGAGAAAAGTATAAATGATGAACAATTGAAAAGCAAATTAATTAGCATTAATGAAAGATTAATTAAAGAAGAAGATATAAAAAAAATTAATAAAAAAGTTATTTGGGAATTATCAAATTTAGGATATAATTTCAAGTTAAAAGGTACTCAATATATAGTGGAAACAATAATGTATATTTATAAAAAACAAAATATAGACTTATTAGATAATTTAGAAGAAAATGTATATAAAGTTATTGCAATAAAGAATAACAAAAGTTTAGGTAATATAAAAACTAATATTATTAAATCAACAAAATTTGTAGATACATATCAAAATAAGAATATATTATATAAATACTTCTCTTTAGATATAAAGATTACACCAAAACTGGTCATATCAACTATATTAAATAAAATATTATTATAAAGCGACCAAAATAGTGAAAATGATTTATATTGGCACTAATTTCAAATAGTGACTTTTATTTTTTCAAAACCTCAATTTATGATTTTTTTATTAGGCATATCATATATTTTAATATTTACTATAATTTTTACAATTATTTTTTATTAATAAGTGGGTACATTAAGTGTATCCATTTATTTATGCAAATAAATTACTTGATAAAAAAATATGAGTATGTTAATATAAGGGTAATTTAAATACAAGAGGGGATTTGAGTGAGATTTTATCAGAATATTAATAGTATTAGAAATATGAATGTTAAAGTTATATGTGATGATAATGTGATATATGAAGGAAATGTTGAAAATGCACCAGAAGATGTGGGAAAAATGCTATATTATGATATAAAACTAGGAAGTACTACAGAATTATACACAACCAAGAAAGAAATAATTTAAGCAGGAATAGAGGATGTTAAATGAAAGAAAAAATATACAAAGAACCAATAAAAATAGAGGAAGAAACAACGATTAATGTCTTGTATAGTGAAAACATATTGGCTATATACACTAACAAGGTAAAGTTACAAAAACAACTAAATAAACTATTGGGAGAACCTACTAGAGAAGATAAGATAAAAAGGTCAATAGTAGGCAGTATGTGGGAAATACCATTAAATGATAAGACAAAAATTTCAAGAATGGTATTAAAAGCAAATATATTTGAATTATGAAATGCAAAAATGTGTTGCTATGATGAATCTATTACAGTGAAAGGTTAACTTGCTTTTATAATTGGTATGTTGTATTTAAATTATAAAACAAAAAGAAAGATAATATATAAATAAGATTGGAGACATAAATATGGGAATATTTAATAAAAAGAAGAAAAATATAGATAAAGAACAAAATACGCAAATTGATATTCAAAAAGCATTTGAAGCTAATTTAAAGTATATTTCTAATATTGAAAAAAATATTGATGTTATAAAAAGGCAATTTGTAAAAAGTGATACAAGATTTTATTTAACAATTGGAACAATTAATTGTCCAACAGGTAGAATAATAGTTGCAGATCCTCTTGCATATTTACCATCAAATCAATTAAGTCCAATTCTTAATATTCAGGTGCCAGTTGGAGAATATCCAGTCGAAATTTCCATTTGTAGAAGTAATGAGTTAGGTGTTCGTATGTGTACTGCTAGATTGAAAATAAAGAAAACAGAAGCAGTATTATATAAGTTAGCTAATCCTACCAAAGAAAGTGCAGCATTTGTTGGAAAAGATGGAGTATTAAGCGGATTTCCAGTCGATGCAGGTATGATTTCTGTTTGTGATGAACAAGTTGCAAAAGAATATAAGGATTTTATAAGTGATTGGCATAAGGATAATCCAGATGGAAATCACTATGATGATTATTTTGCTAAATTTTTCAAAGAAAGTTATGAAAAATTACCACAATATCAAAGAACAGATGGTGATTTCATAGAATGGGAAAATCCAAAAACAAAAAACAAATTGGTTATGGTAGCTAGTGGATTTGGCGATGGATTTTATCAAAGTTATTGGGGATATGATTCAGATGATGAAATTTGTGAATTAATTGTACCATTAATAAATCCAGATTTATTTGGCCTATAATTACAAATGAGGAGGGTAGATGATTAGTTGAAATTATCTACCTTTTATTATATAATTATAGCAACAATTAGTAATTTATTGCTTAGAAAGGAGATAATATGATGGATATTAAGGTAATAACAATTTGTGGAAGTATGAGATATTCAAAAGAGATGATGAAAATATCTGAAGAATTAGAATTAAAAGAAGGGTATGCAGTTATTCAATGTGTTTATAATGTTGATGGAAAAAAATATGAAGGTATTGATGCTAGTATTTTAGATAAAATTCATAGAAAGAAAATTGATATTAGTGATGCAATATATGTTGTTAATATAGATGGATATATTGGAAACAGTACAAAAAATGAAATTGAATATGCAAAAAAGAATAATAAAGAAGTAATATATCATGAGCCAATAGAGTAACACAAATTACAATTTTGTAGAAATTTATTTTTGCTTATTATAGGAAAAGCAACGGATATATATTATAAAAAAAAGAGGAAAATATGAAATTATTAAAAGCAAATTAGTTAAAAAGGGTGATAATAGAAGACGAGTACATTACTGGTCTATTAAAAGAAGAATGGATAAAGTAAGGAAGTGATTATACTTGAAAAAATATTTAGATGGATTAAAATTTGGAATGCTATTGCAGTTAGCAGTTGGACCTATGTGCTTAATGGTATTTAACACAGCTAAAAATGTAGGATTTTTAGTAGCTCTTACATTAGTATTTGCAATAGCTTTAGTAGACGCGTTTTATATTATTCTAGCTAGTCTAGGTGTGAGCAAAATATTAGATAAACCAAAGTTAAAAAAAGCATTAAAAATAATTGGTTCTCTTGTACTAATTATTTTTGGAGCCAATATTATATTGAATGTTTTTAATATAAATATAATACAAGGATTAAATTTAAAACCAACATCAAGTAATATATTTATACAAGGGTTAATACTAACTCTTTCTAATCCAATAACAATAGTTTTTTGGGGAAGTGTATTAACAACAAAAATAATTGAAGATAAGTTAAACAAAAAAGAACTAACAGTATTTTCAGTAGGGCTTGTATCTTCAACATTAATATTTTTAACATTTGTAGCTGTATTAGGAACAATGTTATCTAGTTTTATACCTGAAAATGTTTCAAGTATAATGAATATTATAGTTGGTATTTTAATTATATTCTTTGGTATAAAAATGTTATTAAAAAAGGAAAAATAGGAGAGAAAATTTATGAAAAAGATAAAAGAATTTCTTGATGATGAAGTAGTAGAACATGATGATTTATTTGTGTAAAAAATAGACAAGGGGACGGAGTCAGGGGCATTTCATAAAATATTACAATTTATATAAGTAAACCAGATATATAGTGATTATTATAAAATGTAAAGTTTAAGTTGCATTTTGCATTTTT
>CANQIS010000072.1 GCA_947624115.1 uncultured Bacilli bacterium | reverse complement strand
GGTAATGTACAACAAACAAAAAATGAGTTATCCCTTATTTTAAAAGGCTTAACTCATTTTTACTGCAAAAGTAAAGATTATAACAAAAAAAACACAAATTAACAGAAAATAAGAAAGCATTTCCCCACACTATACATTTTTTTACATAAATAATTACCTAAAAAACATACAAATTTCAAAACAATTTAAATTCATTCATACTATATATTTTTTTGTTCAAAATATATTTAGGTGAGAAACATGGTTAAAAACAAATGTGATAAACAATTATTAACTTTATTGATAATATTATCAATTATCAGCATTATAACCATTTTTAGTGCTCAAAATATTCTACCAGAATATATGCAAAAAATATATATAAAACAAACACTATGGTATATTCTTGGATTTATTACTATAACTTGTATTATAAAAATAAATATTAATTGGATTTATGAACATATTTGGATTATATATACTATTGGCAATTTTTTACTATTATTACTACTATTCATTGGAAAACCTATCAATGGAGCTAAATGTTGGTTTCAAATTTATGGCTTAGGAACATTTCAACCAAGTGAATTAATGAAAATAATCTTAATTATTCTCCTTGCTAAACAAATTGACAACTTCAATAAAAAACAACTAACATCTAATTTAGAAGAATTTAAATTTTTATTTAAAATATTCCTAATTATTCTACTACCAAGTATCTTTACTTTTTTAGAACCAGATACAGGAAATGTTCTTATCTATATTCTAATTGCCTTGATTATGTTACTAATTGGTGGAATTAGAATAAGATGGTTTATCCTAGCATTATTAATAATTATCAGCATTATACTAACAATTATTGGATTATACTTTTTAAATCTAAACCTATTTCAAAAAATACTAGGAGACAATTTCTTCCTACGTATTAACCGTTTACTTGATTGGTCAAATAAAGACGGTTACCAACTAGAAAAAAGTCTAGTTTCCATCGGTAGTGGTGGAATATTTGGTAAAGGCATTAAAAAAGTTCCACTTTACTTTCCAGAAGCCCAAACCGATTTTATTTTCGCCGTATATGCCAGTAGTTTTGGATTTATTGGCTCAATTATACTAATTTTCCTAATTATTCTATTCGATATAAAATTAATTTTTATAGCAAAAAAAACAAAACAAAAAACCAACAAATATTTTATTGCTGGTATAGTTGGCATGCTAATATTTCAACAATTTCAAAATATTGGTATGACTTTTGGTATTATGCCAATTACAGGAATTACCCTCCCATTCATAAGTTATGGTGGTTCAAGCCTAATTCTATTTATGATTATGATTGGACTCGTATTAAATATATCCAAAGAAAAATAACTAATTCATTATATTATTCTTTTTAGGTACAAGATGTTTAACTGTACAAAGGTTATCAGTATCAGCCTCTAATTCTTGTTCACCTTTTTCATAATTAATATAAAAAGTATAATTATCAACTACATTACCATGAGAATCAGAAACAGGTGAAACCAATTTACCATCTTTTATTAAAACATTAACATTAATGCAATACTCTCCTGTTTTAGGCAAATTTCGTTCTTCCAAATACAAATCAGTAGCAGTCTGTATTATATTATTCAAAGCTGAATCCAACTCAGAACGCGATTTACGTAATTGATTAATTATTGGTGGAAAAGCCACCAATGCTATTGCTGCTAAAATAACAATTACTCCTAATAATTCTGCTAATGTAAAACCATTTTTTTTCATATCATCACCCTATTTTAAGTATACAATCAAATAAAAAAAAAGTAAAGAAATTTTAGATAGCGTTTAACATTTTTTAGAAGAAAATTCCTAATATATAAAAAAACAACTATTCTTCAGTTGTTTTTACTACTTCTTTATTTTTGTATGTTCCACAATTTGGACAAACTCTATGTGGTCTTACTGCCTCACCACATTTTGGACACTTAACTGTTGCATTTTCTACAATCTTGTAATGTGTACGACGTTTTCTTCCACGTGTCTTACTTACTTTTCTAAATGGTACAGCCATTATTTACACCTCTTTCTTATCTAACAAATCTTTTAATTTTGCTAACTCAGGATTAATACTTTCACAATCCTCTGTTACAATTTTCCAGCCTTCGCCCTCTAATTTCTCATAAGATGCATCTGGACTAACAACTTTCATGGGAATTTCCATTAATATATTTTCCCATACAATTGGTAAAATATCAATAGAATTTTCACAATTTTTAATTTTTTTTGACATTTCTTCAGCATTTTCAGAAAAAATTTCATCAATAGAAATATTAAATGGATAATCAACTGGTTTTAAAGTAATAGCGCAAGGTAATACCATTTTACCAGTAATATTTAAAATAACATTATAATTGTCAAAACTATTTTTCTTGATAATTCCTTTAACTAATACCGGTTCAAGTGACAACATATCTGCAGACTTAATATCATCATCATTAAAAACTATTTTTTCTGAGATTTCAATTTGTTTTTCAATTGAATTTTTTAATTTAGTTATATCAATCTTCATTAACTGCCTCCCCACAAAAATAATATATTAAATATTATACGCCAAAATTATAAATTAATCAACCTTGATTAAGCTTTTTAAGTATGCTAATATTATAAATAGGTGAAAAAATGAAAGCAGTTGGAATTATTTGTGAATACAATCCATTTCATAATGGTCATATATATCATATACAAAAAATAAAAAAATTATATCCTAATTATTTAATTATACTAGTAATGAGTGGAAACTTCTTACAGCGTGGTGATGTTAGTCTAATCAATAAATGGAACAAAACTAAAATCGCATTAAAATATGGCATTAACCTAGTTATTGAATTACCATTTCATTTTGCTACCCAATCAGCTGATATCTTTGCTCATGGAGCTATTAAAATACTAACAGAACTGCAAGTTGAAAAAATCGTTTTTGGTAGCGAATGTAACAACATAGAACTTTTAAATAAAATGGCAGATATTCAAATACATAATGACGAATATCAATTAATTGTAAAAAATTATTTAGAACAAGGTATCAACTATCCTACCGCATTATCAAAAGCTCTCAAAGATATATGTGGACAAACGATTAAAGATCCTAATGATCTTCTAGGTCTAAGTTATGTTAAAGAAATAAAAAAACAAAATAGTAATATTGAAGCCATTACTATTAAAAGAACAAATAAATACCATTCAAAAAAATTAAATAAAAAAATTACTAGTGCTACTAGTATTAGAGAAGCCATGAAAAATCATATTGACATTACCACATTTGTACCAGATATATCACTAAAATATATTAACGATAAATCCGATATCGAAAGTTTTTTTAACTTTATAAAATACAAAATAATATCCGAAATAAACAACTTAGATAAATATCAAACCGTCGATGAAGGAATTGAAAATCGAATAAAAAAATATATTTACAATTGTATAAATGTTGAAGATTTAATTAACAAAATAAAAACAAAAAGATATACCTATAACAAAATAAAGCGTATGTTAATTCATATATTATGTGGCTTTACTAAAGAAGAAGCTATACAATATCAAAACATAATCTATATTAGAATTTTAGGATTTGATGAATTAGGAGCAAAATATTTAAAAAATATAAAAAAATCCATAAATATTCCTATTATTAGTAACTACTCAAAAGGAAAACAATACCTAGATTTAGAATTTAGAGTTAACGCTATATACGCAAGCATATATAATGATGAACAAAAAAATAAAATTATCAATATGGAATATACAAATAAACCTATTATAAAAAGGATTGAATGAAATAATCTATTTCATAGCAACCCTTTTTTATTATAGTTTTTTATAATTTTCAATTAAATGTGCCACACTAGCACAACTCATAAAACATAAAACTGAATTATTATATTTTTTTAATTTAGACACAGAATCATCAGTTACAATCTCACCATCTCGTAAATCATTAATGATTATATCTGAAGTAATTCCAGGATAATCATTTTGATTTTCCCGATTACAATCTATCGGAGTAACATAAGCTTTATCAGCAATATTTAAAGCATTCACAAAATCTTGTTTAAAATCCTTAGTTCTAGAATAAGTATTAGGTTTAAATATAGCTATCAATTTTTTATCTGGATATTTCTGACGTGCTGATTCTAAAGTAACTTTAATTTCCGTTGGATGGTGGGCATAATCATCAATTATAATATTACTTCCATATTTTTCCTCACAAAAACGTCTTTTAGCATTTTTAAATGAATGTAATAACTCATGAATGGTTGCATAATCTATACCTTGTAAAATTGATATAGCAATACATGCAAGCGTATTTAAAATCATATGCTTTCCAAATAAAGGCAACTCAAAATGTCCATAAAAATTATTTTTATAATATACATCAAAACAACTACCACTATTACTAAACATTATATTAGTAGCATATAAATCATTATCCTTATTAAAACCATAATAAAAAACTTCTTTATTCAGACTCAACTTGCGAATATTCTCATCATCACCACAAGCTACAACACCATTAATTGATTTATTTGCAAACTCTTCAAAAGTTTTCACTATTTCATTAATATCTTTATAACATTCAGTATGCTCCAATTCGATATTAGTAATAACCGTATAAGAAGGATGATAAGCTAAAAAATGGCGATTATATTCACAAGATTCGACCACAAATAACTTATTTTTTAAATCAGCATATCCACTTCCATCACCAATAAAATAATTACATCCCTTTGTATTTTTTAAAATATGCGCAATAAGTGAAGAAGTTGTTGTTTTACCATGTGTTCCACATACAGATATAGTTGTAAACATTTTTGTAATATCCCCAATTATATCATGATACTTTTTAATTTTTAATCCTAACTTTTTTGCGCGTTGAATTTCAAGATGAAACAATGAAACAGCAGCCGAATAAGTAACAATTGTATCACTATCTAAATTACAACTTTGATCATTATAAATTTTAATACCACGCTTTTGTAAACCATCTTCCGTAAATTTATATTCCCTAACATCATCATAGCCAATAACAACATTGCCAAGATCATATAATATTTGAGCTAAAGTACTCATTCCGGCACCTTTAATACCTATACAATAATATTTCACAACTAACACCTCCAATATAATTATACTATTAAAACTTAACTGCAATCCATTATATTTTCTTTACAATTTTCAAGTAATAATTCTATGTTTTTTATGTATACAATATGTAAATAATTTGTCAAAAATAAAAATTTTTTTAATATATTTAACTAGTTCTTACATATTTTAATTATAACTAATTATTAACATTATTGTAAAATCATAGTCATTATTTCATTTCTTCTATGTAAATAAATGTAATGTTAAAAAATTAATAATTATAACATTTTTAATTTTTATGATAAATAAGTTAATGCAATTATTTCATTTCATTACAACATCTTTTTAATCCTAAAACAAATTTTTGGTATTTTTTAAATTCCAAATCATTTTCATTAATTTGTAAAACATAAAGTATTCTACCATACAACATATTTATATATTGTTTTTCTGTCATATCAATGTTACATTTATTTAAATGAGATTTTAGCCCAAACTTTTTAATATAATATACCTCTTGTCTTATTCTATGACGATACTCTGCATTAACTTGTAATTTCTCATTAACTGTCACACCAGTAACGCTTTGTCTAGCAGATTTGCTAATAACATGTATCTTGTCATTATTGAGTTCCAAACCCAATTTATATAACATTTTTCTAACTCTTAATATTATATCATTTGGATTAAAACTACCTGAAAATGTCATATCATCAGAATATCTTGTATATGATATATTATTTTTTTCACACCAATTACCTAATTCTTCATCAAATTCTTTCATAACTAAATTTGAAATATATGCTGATGTTGGAGAACCTTGAGTTAGATGATCATCATAAGTACATAAATATGTTAACAACATACCAACTGATTTAGGAAAATACTCAATTGAAAAACAACTATTATAAATATTAATAAAAGATATATTTTCAAAAAAATCTTTAATATCTAACTTTAATAATAAATCTTTATTAATATGTGGAATTGCGTTATCTTTTAATGATAAACCTTTATGATATGCCTTAGCATATTTAGATATAGATTTATTATTAAGAACATTAGTTAAAATTTGTTTTTGAATATGTTTTAAAAGTAAATGTGGTTCATATATGGTTCTATATTTACCATTCTTCTTTTTAATTTTATAAATACTATAATTTTTCTCTAAATTATTAGTTATAGAATATAATATTTTAATATACTTTTTTTTATCCTTACAATCAAATAGATTAAGAGATAGTAAAAATTCATTACATTCTTTTGTTCCAATGTATTTCCACATTATTACTACCTCCTGCAGTACTAATGATATAGTAATATGGAAATGGACTTAAAGCGAAGCGCCTACACAACGTGTAGTATTGTCCTTTGGAATATTACTATTTAATCATACTAATTATTATAGTCCCTTAACGAATCGTTAAAGTAGGAATAAATCCAATCGCTACTGCAATAATATTATAACACAAATTCAGTACACTAGCCAATTCAATTTTAACTTTATTGCTTTTTACTATAATCAACTTCAAACAATAAATATTTTAAATATAGCAAGAACAAAATTCAAAACAAATTTTAAATATTTAAGTTAACACTTACATATTTCTGTTTCATAAATCGATTTCTATTATACTTTTCATATGCTACTATTTATTATCTAATTCTTTTGATATAGTTGCATTTATTATTCTTCCTTTTTTTCTTAGGATATAATCTAAACTTATATGCCTTATTTATTACCATGTTAACCACTCATTCCTTTCACTTTGTTCAAGTTACAAATAGTTTTGAAAACTTTAATTTTTTTCAGACTATCACCACCAAGAATGTATTAACATTTTTTAAAATAATTACTAATACAAAAAGATGAAAAAATTTTAAAAAAATTTTTCATCTTTTATAAAAAAAAGGATTTTTTAGTTATATTATTTACTTTTTAATACATTATTAAGTCGTAAAATTTTTACTAATATAAAGCCACAACAAATTATAGATATAATTATAAATAAGTTATTATTAGAATCTAAAGTTTGAGGATTCTTAACATTTGTTTCAATTAATACATAATTACTAAAATGATCAACTTCAAATTCAGCATTTTCTCCATTTACAATGACATTAAATTTTGTTAAAGTCCCATCGTCTTCAATTCTATATACTAATAGCTTAGTTTTATCAAAATCTACTGGTATTGGAATTGATACTTTCACTTTAGAATTTGGTTGAACATCTATACCATTAGGATTTTTTAATGAAATGTCATACGCAATATATTTAGCAGACATTTCAACTATTTTAGATGGAATTTTATTTTTTTCCAAAGTAGTTACTTTTAAATTTAAATTATTTTCTTCATTATCATTTAATTGAATTTTAATTCCACTATCATGATCTTCTATAAAAAAATTGTTTGTTAATAATTGTCTTAACATGGATAAATCTAATATATCTAATTTACCATCCTTATTCATATCAGCTGCAACCAGATCTATTAATACTTCTTCACCTGCTAAATACTTATTTAATAATTCTACGTCTTCATTGTTAATCTTTTTATCGGCATTTACATCACCTAATAAGCATTCAGATTCTGATGATACGTTTCCAAATTCAACATCATAACCTGACACATATCTTAAAATAAGTGCAACATCAAAACTATCAATTTTTCCATCTTGATTTACATCAGCAGCTTCTTTATTGATTTCAACACTATTGTCGGCTACATACTTTAGGACCAATTGAGCATCATTATTATCAATAACACCGTCTGAATTCACATCTCCTAATTTAATGTTCTGCTGATTTTTTGATTGATCTGCTAATAAATTTCTTAATATAGATAAATCCAATATATTTACTTTATCGTCTTTATTCATATCAGCTGCAACCAGATCTATTAATACTTCTTCACTTGCTAAATACTTATTTAATAATTCTACATCTTCATTGTTAACCTTTTTATCGGCATTTACATCACCTAGTAAACATTCAGATTCTGATGATACGTTTCCAAATTCAATATCATAACCTGATACATATCTTAAGATAAGTGATGCATCAAAACTATCAATTTTTCCATCTTGATTTACATCAGCAGCCTCTTTATTGATTTCAATACTATTGTCGGCTGCATACTTTAGGACCAATTGAGCATCATTATTATCAATAACACCATCTGAATTTGCGTCTCCTAATTGAATATTTTTTTCTAAAGCATTAGTTATATTAACATTTAATAGCAAGAATAACGCTAACGAATTACAAAATATTTTACTGAATTTTTTGACATTCATATAATTACCTACTTTCTATATAATAGATTAACATATTTATTTTATAAAATCAATTTTTTTAATTCATTTGTACAGTACTTTACATAGTACTATCTAATATAATTTAAACAGTCGAACTTGTATTTTTAATCGATAAATAATCAATTTTACCATTATGCGTTTTATAATTTCATTAGTTAATGAAATACCAAAACTCTTGACTTTTGTAGTTCAGATAAATTTAAATTAACAATTTAGTCTTACTATATAAAGCTTTAACTTTATCAAAAAGAACAAAATTCAAAACAAATTTTGAATATTTAAGTTCACACTTAAATGTTTCTACTTCAAAGAATCGTTACCTACCTACTAAAGCAGATTTAAAATCCGATAGTCGCTACCGTACTTGATAATTTTTATTATTTTTTTATTTGACTTTATGTATAGTTTCTTTGTTTTGAATTGCAGTTCGTCCATATGTTGACTTCTTTCATATATTTTTTTAAACCTTCAAACATGATATTTTCACTAGCATTATAATCTCTATCTAACTCATTATGACATTTCGGACATTCGTAATGTCTTATATTTAAATTTTTTATCTTCTCATTTTTATATCCACATTTACT
>CANQIS010000071.1 GCA_947624115.1 uncultured Bacilli bacterium | reverse complement strand
ATTGATCTTGGCATTACCAAAGGTATTGAACAAAATAAAAACGATATAGCTAAAAAGATGCTACAAGAAAATTTAGAGATTGAATTAATCTCTAAAATAACAGACCTAACTATTGATGAAATCAAAAGCTTAAAATAATTTAATAAAAAATTTTTCAAGTAATAAATATTTGAAAAATTTTTTAGTTATTTACAAACAATTTAAAATAAATTAATAATAATATTATCAGCAACTACTTCATTCCATCGCTCTTGCCATATTTAAAAACTTATGATGCACAATCAAAAAAATTACTACTAATAATTCTTTTAAATTTTTATTTCAATTTTTTTCCTTACTCCTATTACATTAAAAAGTTTTAATATCACAAAAACATAAAATTCAAATATATTAATGTATTATTTTTCTATATCTTCCAATTTAACACTTACTAATTTACTAACGCCAGATTCTTGCATCGTAATACCATATAAGATATCAGCATATTCCATTGTTTTCTTTTTATGTGTAATTAAAATAAATTGTGTTTTATTTTTTAACCCAATTAAATATTGACCAAAACTATCAACATTAACTTCATCTAAAGCAGCCTCTACTTCATCTAAAATACAAAAAGGTACTGGACGAGATTTCAAAATTGCGAATAATAAACTTATAGCCGTAAAAGTCTTTTCGCCACCTGATAATAAAGATATACTTTTTAGAGTTTTCCCAGGAGGTGATGCTACTATTTCAATACCCGTTTCTAATAAATTATCTGGATCAGTCATTTTTAAATCAGCATTACCACCTTTAAATAATTCTTTAAAAGTTTGCTTAAAATTATTTCTAACTATTTCAAAAGTTTTAGCAAATTCACTTTTCATAACTTCATCCATTTCATTAATTATATCAATTAAAATATTTTCAGCATTAACTAAATCGTTTCGTTGATTAATTAAAAATTCATAACGTTTACTAACACGTTCGTATTCTTCAGGAGCTGCTAAATTAACGATACCTAAATCCTTAATTATTCTCTTTAAATTATTTACTTTTAATCTAGCTTGATCTTCAGTAATTTCTAGTTTATATAAACTTATAGCTTTTTCATAAGTCATATTATATGTTTCACTTAAAGTATTAAGTAAACTATCAAGCTTAACATCCATACGATTTACATCAATTTCTAATTCCTTTAATTCTTTATTTTTAATATTAAAACTTGAATTCTCTTTCTTTAAATTCAATTCATATTCAGCCATTGAATCTTCCAATTCTTTTTTATTATTAATTAATATATCTAATTCATTTTTAACATTATCTTTTTCCTTAATTGTATCATAATACTTATTTAATATTTCCTCCTCTTCTTTAGCTAAAGAATTATTAATAATATTATTTGTACCATCTATTTCATTATTATTTTTTTCCAGTTCATTTTTATAATCTTGTAATAATTTGCTTTTTGAATGAATAAGCTCTTCCTTTTCAATTTTATCTTTTATTAATAAATATCGTTCATCTTCTATAGATTTTAAATCATAATCATGTTTATTAATATCCTCTTCAATCAATTTTATCTCACTAATTATAGAATTCAAATTATGTAGCAAATTTTCTAATTCATATTTTTCGCTAATAACATTTTTACTTTTTAAATTATTACCACCAGTTAACGAACCACCTATATGAAATAATTCACCAGATAATGTAACAATACGATAAGTATAATTTATTTTTTTACTTATCACATTTGCAGCATCAATATCTTTAACAACAATAACATTACCTAACTGATTATTAATAATATTTTGATATTTTTTATCATATTTAACTAAATCAGAAGCAACCGCAACAAAACCATTTATATCTTTTATCGAATTAATTATATTAGATTCAATATATCTTGATTTAATAATATTAATTGGAAAAAAAGTAGCACGCCCAATATTATTATTCTTTAAATAATTAATTGCTTCTTTAGCGCATCTTTCATCATCTACAACAATATTACTTACACTATTACCTAAACAAGTAGCAATTGCTAAACTATACTCTTCTGTAGTTTCAAATAAATTTCCTATTATATTATGAATACCACATAATTTAGGATTATCTAAAACACTTTTCACCGAAGTTGGCAATAAACTATTATTTTCAATACTTTCTTTTAAACTATATATTTTATTTTCTAAATTATTTTTTTGACGAACTTTATCAGATAATACTTTATTTAACTTTTGACGATTATTATTCTTATCTTCAATTATATCCTCTTTTTCCTTTATATTAATATTTATATTATTTAAATTATTACTAATTATATTTATTTCATTTTCTAAACTATTAATATTAATTTCCAATTTTAAAGATTGCTCTTTTAAATTTAAAATATTTTGATATAATTTAGTATCTTCTACTTCATATTTTTTTCTTTCTTGAACAATCGCTCTTTGCCCATTCAATTTTTCCACCAAAGAAGTTAAATCTATTAATTTATCTTGATAATTTTTTATCTTTTGATTAATTTCATTAATTTTTAATTTTAAATTTTCAATATTAGCCTCATTAGTAGAACTATTAGTTGTCAACTTTAATAAATATTCATTTAATTGCTCAATTTTCCCCTTACTATTTTGATACTTATAATTAATATTAGTAATATCACTTGCTATTAAGGCTATTTCAATTTTTGATAATTCATCATTAGTCTGATTATATAAAATAGCCTTATCACTTTGTTCTTTTAAAGGATCAACCTGTACTTCTAATTCTTTAATTATATCATCAACACGACTCATATTATCATGCGTTCTGTCCAATTTTCTTAAAGCTTCTTCTTTTCTTTTTTTATATTTTAAAACTCCAGCCGCTTCCTCAAAAATAATTCGTCGATCCGATGCCTTAGTAGATATAATTTCATCAATTTTACCTTGTGAAATTATATTAAAGCTTTCCCTACCAATACCACTATCCAAAAATAAATCACTTATATCTTTTAACCGACACTGTTCACCATTAATAAAATATTCATTAGTACCATCTCTATACACCATTCTTTTAACTGATACCTCATCAAAATTTAAAGGTAAATAATGATCCTTATTGTCAAAAATTAAATTCACACTGGCTACATTAAGCGAATTACGTGACTTACTACCAGAAAAGATAACGTCTGTCATATTATTATCTCCTCTTAAAGATTTAATTGATTGCTCACCTAATACCCATTTTATAGCGTCAACAACATTACTTTTTCCACTTCCATTTGGACCAACAATTCCAGTTATACCATCTGTCAATTCAAAATTTAATTTATCTGCAAAAGATTTAAAACCATGTGTTCTTATCTCCTTTAAATACATCTTATCACCTACTTAAGAACTATACAAACTATCAAAATTATACTATAAATATGACAAAAAAGCAAAAAATCTTTGAACTTCACATTCTAAAGATTTTTTAAAATATTTTTATAAAACAACTGATTATAACTAACTTATATTAAATTTTAACAAACTTGGATTAACTAATAACAAAATACCAATAACTATCATAATTAAACCGCCTATTAAATGAGCATACTTATTATATTTATTAGAAATACCAGTTAATTTCATAGTTGTCATCGCTATTATAAAAACAATTAAATCATCAAGTAAGAAAAAGATGATATATAAAACATTATAAAATAATTCCTGAGCAGTCGATAATTCATTCATTGATAATATCTGTGCAAATAAAATTGGCAACCCTGCTGAACATGCTAATTCAATTATATTAACAGAAACTGCTAAAACAATAACACCTAACAATGCTAATAAGAAACTATTTTCAGTTACTATTTCTTTAGCTCTTTTCATAATTTTCTTTTTCTTATCATTATTAGTAACACTACAACCAACATCTTTTACTTTTACTTCTTTAATAAAATTATAAAGGTTAATACCACCTCCAAGTAATGCTACAATTGCGACTAACCATTCAATAATTTTTGATGTTGTAAACATTCCAGCAACATTTATCCAAGTCATCATAAAAGCAAAATATACAATCGCCGAAGATAATAAAAATGCAATTCCTAAGCACCACATACGTTTACGATTTTTCATACCAATCATTAGACTAATTAAAAAAATCAATACCCACATAGCACATGGATTAAATCCATCAACTAAGCCAATAACAATCGAAACAAGTGGTAAAGAAATATTCCTAGGATTAATTTCTCCAATAATAGGAACAGTAAATGAACAACTATTTACATCAAAAGTATCCTCTAAATCATCACGAACATCAACATCTCCTAAAAATTCGCCAACCAAATCACGATGCTCATTATTAGAATAATGATTTATCGCACATCTTATTTTTGAACCAATATCATCATTATATCCTTCAAAATAAGCACTACCAATTACTGTAAAAGGAACACCTCTAACTTCCCAATCAACCTCGTCTAAAAAAGAATTAAGAATTTCACGATTATCTTCATTCTTTTTAACTTCATATGGAACAATTTCAATATTATCATATTGTTCCTCTAATTGAAACAAAAATACCTTCTCCTCAGCACAATGAGGGCAATCATAATTATGAAAAAAATAAATTTTAACTTTTTCCTCAGCACTAACATTACATATCAAACAAAACCAAATAGCTAAGAAAAAAACAAATTTTTGAACTAATCTCATATCTATACCTCTAATTCCTCAAAAATTTTTCTTAACTCTTTTTCACTTTTTTCACCAATTATTCTTTTAACCTCAACATCATTATTCATCACAATAACAACTGGCAAAATATCACCTATTTTATATTTCTCAACTACATCAGTATCAGTATCATAATCATACTCTTCTATATTAATATTATATTGTTTACTAACTAATTGATATCTAGAATGCATAATTAAACAACTAGGACACCAAACAGAACTAATTTTTACTAATTTCATATCTATCACCTATTTTAATTTCAAACTATTATAACACTTATCAAATATACATAAAAATTTATCTATTTCATCCATTGTTGTTAAATATGACAAACTAATACGAATACTTGATGAAGCCCTCTTTTCATCATGCGTAAGCGAAAATACCGCCTTTGATTTAGAATTACTACTAGAACATGCACTTTGTGTTGAAATATAAACATCTTCCTCTTCTAAAGCATGTAACATTGTTTCAGGCTTTATTCCTAAAACACTAATATTTAAAATTTGTGGTATACAATAACTATTACTATTAATTATTACATCATCATATTTTCTTAAATACGTTTTAATCTTATTATTTAAACCATTAATCAGATTCAAATTTGCTTTATCATTAATTGAATCTAAAGACAAACGCAATGCTTTAGCTAACGAAGCAATCAAAGCAACTGCAGGAGTACCACTTCTAAATACAGTTGTACTTTTACCACCATGAATTAATGGCTCAAGACTAATACCATTTTTCTTAATTAAACAACCTATTCCTTTTAAACCATATATCTTATGAGCCGAAAAACTTGCTAAATCAATATTTTCAAAAAAATCAATATCAATCGAAATTTTACCAATTGCTTGCGTTAAATCCGTATGAAAAAAACATTTTTGATACTTTCTTAACAACTTACCAATCTCTTTTATAGGTTGTAATAAGCCTAACTCACTATTTACAGCTGAAATTGTAACTAAAATTACATCATCAGACATTAATTGTTCTAACTTATTTAAATCGACTAATCCATTATTATCTAACGGAGCAAATAAAACTTCAAAACCCAATTTTTGCAAATAACTAATAGGTCCATAAACAGATGAATGCTCTAACTCTGTTGTAATAATCTTTCTACCACGATTCTGATACTTAAAAGCAATACCTTTTATTGCTAAATTATTTGATTCACTAGAACCACTTGTATATATAATCTCATTTGTTTTAACATTTAATAATTTACTAATTTGTTCAGTTGAACTATCAATCAATTCTTTACTTTTAATTCCTAATTTATGTAAAGAATTAGGATTACCAATAAAATCGAGACATACTTTATCAAATGTTTCCAAAACACGTTTATCTACAGGCGTAGTTGCCGAATAATCTAAATAAATCATATTACCACCGTTTAAATTATATCATAATCATCATACATTTGAATATAAAATCATCATTATAAAACAAAATTTCATAATTCTATCATAATATTATTTACTAATTCTATTTTAAACAACAAGTAATAACCATTATCAAATTATTTTCTTTAATATTTTCCATATTACCTAATTACAAATTAATAACCTATAATTATTTATTTAATATAGCGTCAATTGGTTTCATTTTAGCAATTTTTCCTACTGTAAATAATGATGATAAGAATGTTACACCAATTATACTACCAATTAAAATCAATAAATTTTCTAAACTTAGCATGATAAAATTTATATTAAAAAATAATCTACTTGAAATATAGTTATTAGCTATAAACATTAAAATTATTAAAGTAATTAAAGTAAATATAAATGAAATAGTTGAAATTAAAAAACCTTCAATTAAAAATATTTTAAAAGTATCTAATTTCCTTGCTCCTAAAGCTCTTAAAATTCCAATTGTTTTTTTATTAGATTGAATTGATGTAACAATAAAATTAGTCAAAAGAATAAAAGCAAATAAACCAAATATAATACTTGCATAATACGCAATCATACAAATAGATTCTAATGACTGTCTTACTGCTTTAATTGTTGAACTATAAGCAGTTGTTGAAATATATTTTTCCTCATCAATTGGAAATAATTTTAAAATTTGTTCTAATTTTTTTCTATCATTACACTTTGTAACAAGCGCAACTAAATTAATATTTTCTTTCATTAAATTTTGCGCTATATTATTAGACATATACATAACATCATTATCTTCTAATTGAACACCAATTATTTTAATATTATTAAATTCAGAATTTTGTTCATTAGATTTATTCAATATTAATGTCATATTAGAGTTAACAATATTATTTTCACTTAAATACTTATTTATAAATTCAGAATTTAATTCATCAGGTGTTTTTATTATTTCTTCTTTTTTGGATTGCAATAATGGCTCTATTACTTCTTCACCATCAGTAGCTAATTCTAATTTTTGATAATATTCATCTAGTAAACGTTGATTATTTTCTTCAATTAATTTATTCTCGTTTTGAATATTGGCTAAATTTTCATTATATTCTTGAATATAAACTTCCTTTAATTTAGAATAATTATTATCAGAAATTAAATCTAAATAAGATTCATTAATAATTATTTCATTATCAGATAAAGAATTAATATCCATATTAGAAATACCATTATAAACAATAATATTTTTATCTAAATAGCTATAATTACCTGTTTGATAATAATCTTTTTCATTATAAAGCGTCTTAACTTCAAATGAATTATCAAGCACAATATTTTTCTTTAAATTAATATTTTCAACAAAATCTTTTGTCACATACACATTTAATGCTTGTTTAAGAATTGTATTTTGAAAAGCATCATAATTATCAACCACATAATTAGGTATTCCTAACCATTGACTATAAGATGTAATTGCACTTATTTCAACATTTTTTAAATTTTCAAACTGCGCAACATCATCTAAAATAATGCCAACTACTTTTACTTTAGCACTACCTAATTTTAAATATTTTTGATCAGTAACAAACGATTCATAACTAGTTGGTTTATAATAATCCAAATCTTCATTATTATCATCATATAACTTAACACCAGCTTGCATTATATAATCAGCTAAATAACTATGAATTAATATTTCATCTGAATTAGTAGGATAAGCACCAACAATTTCACCATCAATAAAATCTTTATCGGCTTCAATAAAATTTAACACACGAGGTATTAACATATAATATGCAAAACGATTATTTACAAAATCTTTATAATTAATGTCTAAGCCAAGCAGATCATTATTTTCAACTAATCTATATTGATAAACAAAATCATTATTTAACAATTTAGAAATTTCATTAATATCAGCCTCGTTCATATTATTAAAACTACCCGAGTAATACCAAGAATTATCAATACTATTATAAGATGCTTTTGAAATAGTTACATATTTTTGATTATTTTTAATCATTGCACTAGCATAACTTTTTTCAATATTAAATTTTGATAAAATTTTTGATACACCAAAGAAAGTTAAAGCCATAAATATTAATAAAATTGTAAAAACTAACTTTACTTTACTACTACCGAGATTTAATAACGCAAATTTTAAACTAGATAAAAAAGGTAATCGTGATTTCTTAGATTTAAAATTTTGAGGAATTATTTCTTGAGTTTGAACACTATTTGAAATTATTTCACCATCATTTATTTCAATAATACCATCAGCATATTCTTTAGCACTTTCCCTATCATGTGAAACAACAATAACTAACTTTTCCTTGCTAATTGCCTTTAATAAATTAAAAATTTGTCTACCTGTTTCTTCATCTAAAGCACCTGTTGGCTCATCAGCTAAAATAATACTAGGATTTTTATATAAGGCTCTAGCAATCGCAACTCTTTGTTTCTGACCACCAGATAACTCATTAACTCTTCTTTTTTCTAATCCACTTATTCCAACCTTATTTAATAAATCATTAAACGTTTTATAATTTACTTTTTCTCTTTGCAATTTACGACTAATAATAATATTATCCATAACATCATATTCATCTAATAAATTAAAATCTTGAAAAACAAACCCAACATAAGTATTGCGATAATAATCATAGTCTTTATTTTTAAACTTTTTCATATTCTTACTATCGATAATAATATCACCAGTATCTTGTTTATCTAAACCACCAATTATATTTAATAAAGTTGATTTACCACTACCACTTTTACCTAAAATAAAAAATAATCCCCTATTTGGTAAAGTAAAGGAAATGTTATTCAATGCTTGTGTTTCCACACCTTTTTTTGTTCGATATATCTTACAAATATTTTTTAATTCTAACATATCACACCACCCTATTTTAATTATACTATAAAAAAAAGTAGATAGCAAGAGCTTGTCAAGACTAGTGTGTAAATTTATTAATTATTTTTAAATTTTATTATTAAATTGTCAAAGAACATTATT
>CANQIS010000070.1 GCA_947624115.1 uncultured Bacilli bacterium | reverse complement strand
GATACAAACGAATTTACTAAACAACAAAAATCTCAAACAAAAGCAACACAATCATCAACACCAAAAGCAACTGTTAAACCTAAAGTAGAACTTATGGACGAAGGTCAACTTCAAGCAATTAGAATTTTACTAGCCAAAAATGAAGAGTTAAAAAAGAAAACATATGACAAATTAAAGATTCAACATTCAGAAGAATTACTAAAGAAATTGTCTAAAACACAAGCAACATCATTGATTAAGCAATTAAAAGAAAAAGTTGGTGAATAGATGAATGAGATATGGAAAGATGTAATTGGCTTTGAAGGATTATACCAAGTAAGCAATTTAGGAAGAGTAAAATCACTTGATAGAAAAGTTAATAGTAGATATGGAATCAATCGTATAATTAGTGGAAAAATTTTGAAGAAATTAATTAATACTAAAGGATATTTGTATGTTGATTTAAAAAGGAAATGTAAAGGAAAGAAACATTTAATTCATAGATTGGTAGCACAAGCCTTTATTCCTAATCCAGAAAACAAACCACAAGTCAATCACATAGATGGAAATAAGCAAAATAATTGTGTATCTAATTTAGAATGGAATACCATAAGTGAAAATCAACAACATGCCTTCGCCAATCATTTAAACCATCCTAATAATGTCGGAAAATTTGGAAAAAAACATCCAAAATCAATAAAAATATTGATGTTTGATAACGCAATGAATTATATAAAATGCTTTGATAGTATTGCAGATGCTGAAAGAACATTAAAAATCAATAGTAGCCATATTAGTAAATGTTGTAGAAAAAAATTAAAAACAGCTGGTGGATTTATTTGGAGGTATATGAATGATTATTACAAATAAAACTGGATTACCCGATATGTTGCAAAGAGCGGTTTCTAAAGAATATACATATCGCGATAAAAGATATTCTATTACATCTTTATTAGAACCATCAAGAATAATTGCTTTAAAACGTAGATATAATGACAAGATTGAGCAAGACATAACAGATTGTATATTCATGTTACTTGGCACGAAAACTCATTTTGAACTAGAAAATATTGAATTAAAAGAAAATGAATTTGTAGAAGATCATTTGGAATACACATTTGAAAATGGTTATACATTATCTGGAATTATAGACCATTATGATGATGAATATTTGGATGATTATAAAACTTGTAAAGCATTTACTTTGATTTATAAAAGTGATTATGACAAATGGAAAAAACAACTACAAATGGGAGCATATCTTACTTATAAAAAAGATGGCAAGTGGCGAAAAAAAGGGAGAATAATTGCTTTAATTAAAGATTGGAATAGGTTAGAGTCGCAAACTAAAAGTGATTATCCAAAATATCCTTGCCAAGTTGTAAAATTCAATCTTAGAACACCAGAACAAGTAGAAAAAATGATTTTAAAATTATTTGATAATGTAATTAAATTAGAACAAATGGCAGATGATGAATTACCACTTTGTACAGCTGATGAAAGGTATAACAAAGGTACTACATGGGCTATAAAAAAGAAGAATAATAAACGTGCTTCTAAAGTTCACAATAGCGAAGAAGAAGCTAAAAAACATTTAGAAAATTTAGAAAAAGATTATCCAGGACAATATGAAGTTGAAAAAAGAGAGGGCGAAAATACTAGGTGCGAATTTTATTGTAGTGTAAATAAATTTTGCCCTTATTACATTGAAAATTATATGAAAGGAGAAAAAAATGATTGATACAGGAATTATACTAAAAAATAAGTATATAGTAAAACAAATGCCTAAAACAAAAGGAAAAGGATTCGACGCAGTTAAAGTAGGAGATGTTATAGAAATATCTTTAAAATTAACACATTGTAGAAGTGGTGATAATGATAGTTTAATGGCATATTATCCAGAAATAAATGGAATTGCATGTGCAGGAATACCTTATATTCAATCACTTATTAATCGTGGTATGGAGTTAGAAGAGGTGCAACAATGAAAAAGTATGAATTAAGTTTATCACGAAATTATGTATCTAGTTGGGGTATCGAAGAAGCAATTAGAGAATTATTACAAAATGCTAAAGATAGTGATGGAGAAGAACAAATTGATATTGATAAACAAAATGGAATAATCACTATTACAAATAAAAACACATCAATACCTAGTTCTACATTACTTCTTGGAAATACATCTAAAAAAGATGATTTAGATAAAATAGGTCAATTTGGAGAAGGATACAAACTAGCAATTCTTGTATTATTGCGAGAAGGTAAAGATGTATCAATTCAAAACGGCAATAAACTATGGGAACCAAGTTTTGAATATTCTGATAACTTTGGTTGTGAAGTATTATGTATTACTGAAACTGATAGTAGTGGTAATGATTTAATTTTTGAAATATCAGGATTTAGTGGTTGTGAATTAACTGATTTAGAAAATGAATTTTTAGGAATAAATGGACAAGCTTATAATTCAATAAATACAAGTTATGGAGAGATATTAACAGATCCACAATTTAAAGGAAAAGTATTTGTTGAGGGATTGCCTGTCTATGAAGATGATAATTTTGAATACGGATATAATTTTGATGCTAGATATGTAAACCTTGATAGGGATAGAAAGTCAATTAACATTTATGAATTAAAAAGATTAACAGCTTTATCTGTAGCATGTTGTGTCGATAACTTTTCATTTGTTGATAAAGTAATTGATGGAAAAGGTGAAGATGGAGAATATCTTAAAGACAAAAATGTTGAATTTGATGATGAATTTAAAGAAAAATATGCAGAACATCTTAAAGAAAGATTTAACATTAAAGAAGATGATATTGTTGTAAATGACAACAGTTCTGATTTAATGGAATATGTTGCAAGAGAAACTGACAAAGAAATTAAAAAAGTGCCTAAAAAAATATATGCTGATATTCTAAATGAAACATTATCTTATTCATCAAGTATTATCGAAAAAGTAAAAGCAGATAAGGACAATCGAGATAAGTTAGAAGATGCTTGGTATGAATACGATTATAGTGATTATAAAAGTTTTAAAGATTGGTTTGATAAATATAAAAGTCAGTTAAGCGATGAGGCACAAACAGACTTTATAGATACAATAGATTTGTTAGAACCAACAGGATTTAATTTAATTAGAGATGAGGTATGGAAATAGAGGTGAATAGATGACAAAATTTAAAGTAGGAGATAAAGTAAAAACTGAATATGGAATTGGAAAAATAGTAGAAATAGAAGAAGATGATGCTCCATATCTTGTTTATCATGATAGTTGGGATAAGGGACATAATGGACATAATGAGAATGGTGGACAAAAGTATTCAGGAAATCATTGTTTGTGGTTTAAAGGAAGTAATCTTGAATTAGTAGAACCAACAATAACATCAAAAATAAATATAAATTCTAGTGAAATAACGTGTTGTTATGGAAGATTTAAAACTCAAATAATAGTTGATGATTTAAGTAAAGATTATGGAAATATAGAAAAGAAAGAAGGAAATGATATGATAGAAAGTTTAAATTTAGTAGATTTATATGCTAGTAAGCAAAAAGAAAAAATAGAAAGTGAAACAAAAGAAAAAATAGAAGAATTAAAAGGAAAAAATGAAATTATAAATAAATTTAATGAATTAGCAGAAAAATTTAAAAAAGATTGTGATGAGTTATATTTATCACAATTTACAGAAGAATACAAAAATGAAATATTAATTAATAAAGATTTTGATGATAGTGATATGCCATTAATAAGAGATGATGGTTATATAGGTAATTATGTTATCAATTTAGATTTTAAGCCAAGCGAATATTACGATTTAATGAATGAAAGAAACAAAGAGAAAAATAAAATTAACGAACTTGTAAAAACGGTAAAAGCTCATGTTAGTATTGCTAAAACAAAAGAAGAAGTAGAAGAAATATTGACTAGATATAAAATTTTAGATAAGAAAGGTAAGTTGAAGATATAATGAATAGATTTTTTGGAATTGGCCGTATTAGTACTAATTTAGAATTAAGACAAACAAATAGTGGAAAATCAGTAGTTAAATTTAATTTAGCAATTAATCGATATGGTGATGGTGTAGATTTTATACCTGTTCAAGTTTGGGGAACACAAGCTGAAAATTTAGTACAATACCAACAAAAAGGGAATCAACTTGCTATAGAAGGATCTATTAGAATTGATAGTTATACAGATAGTGAGGGTAATAATAGGTATTCTACTTATGTATTAGCACAAAATGTTCAATTTTTAGATAAGAAACCTATAAATAATAATACTGCAGAAGAACAACCATCTCAAACATCAGATCCATTTGAAGAATTTGGTGAACAAGTATCTATAGATGATAATTTCTTAGATTAGAGTATTCTTATGAAAGAAGGCATATAAATGGATGCAATACCATATATTAATGATTTAATTCAAGAAATACGAATACTTAATAATCTTAAAAATGATAAAAATAATGCAGATATTGATGAAAAAATAAATAATAAGCAACAAAAAATAAATGATATTAAACAAGCATTATCAGAATTATCCAATAATCAAATTTGTTATAAATTATATTTATATATTTTGAATGGTATGTCTCCTAGTAAAGCAATTGAAAAAATATCGGAAGAAAATATGATGAATGGTATTAAACCAACTGATATATCTACATTATGGAAAAATTATTATAAAAAAATAAAAAAATATTTGTAAAACCAAGTGAAAACCTAGTAAATTAGTTGATATATTATAATTGTGATAGATATATCACACACTCCTTTCGAGAAAAAGAGAAAAGCATTCTAGCCTCCTTTCGTGCTTTTCTCACAATATTGCTCCCTAGCCAAACGGTAAGGCAATAGGCTTTGAACCTATAATGTCCTAGTTCGAATCTAGGGGGAGCAACCAAAATATTACTGGCGAGTGAAACGGATTATCACGATAGGTTCATACCCTGTAAATAATGGGTTCGACTCCCATGCCAGCAACCAAATTAATGTTCTTTGAAACAAATAGATAAATGAACTATATGAAAGACTGTAATGCAATACAGTATAGATATCGTCTTGTTCTTATTACCTTTGAGAGCGATTTTAAAGGGGATTGAGTAAATATTAATGGCAACATTAGTATTAAGACCTACAAAGTAGGGAAAAAGATGATAGTAGTTTGTTATAGAGTTTTATAAGGCATAGGACTAATCGTTGGCAATCAAAAGACTGTACCTATAGTAAAGGTATGAGAAAACTTGCTAGTAGTACTATATGTGGTTATATAGAGTGAAAGCAAGATACCAATAAGCCAAAATGCAGTTGATACCTAGTAATAGGTGTATAAGATTAGAAACTGGTACAAGTAGCACAAATCTGCATAAAAAAAGAGAACAACAGATAATGATAGTAAATGGTTTGAGACTATTGTTAATTTTTTTGCCTAATGTGTGTGAAAGTTGTTGGTAAAGAATCCAATGTAGTATAAAAAGGTTAAAGAAGATATAAGGTCGCTCCTTATAGAGGGCTTTAACTGGCTAGTGGCTGAATAATAAATGGCTATAATGAATTAGTGTGAGAAGCACCATTTATCTATTTATTTGAGAGAATATTAGTTGATAGTATAGAACATTATACAAAAGACCACATTTAATTAAGTGGTAATCATAGGTAGTGTTAGGCATGCTGATAAAGTCTATTGTTTATAATGCTATATATTACCAATTAAGGTAAACAACTCCAATAAACATCATCTCTTGTAGGTGATGTACTGATGATATCATTACCTGCCGAGGTTAAAAAGGTAACGGATAGCTATTCTGATATCATTGGTACATTGTCTATAAGACAATATTGTTCTCGTGAGCGAACGGAGTTTCACGTTGGTTATGACCCACATACGCTGAACTATCAGTAGTAATTCTAGGATTGCCTAGAGAAATAGTAAATATGAGTAGTGGCGGAATAGGTAGACGCTTTATGACATAATGTCGGTTGAGTCTCGTTGCAAAACTAGGTTGCACGTGCAGGTAATACTGTAATGTAGTTTAGGGAACTACCTCATATAAGGTGCAAATCCTTATCTACTCTTAAATATGCCTATTGCGACAGGGGTCATGTCCTGTTAGATATAGAGGTATTTACACAACCATAATGTGTACGATAGTGGAGTCTTTTCGATAAGAAGACAAGGTTTATGCAAGTTTAGACTAGATATTTAACAATTATATCCTAATAACTTGTGGTATTTTGACTATTATTATCCGTTAAAGAAAATAGTTAGTTAGTATTGACTGACAATACAAATTGTTAGAAGGGAGCTATTATAGTTCTCTTTTTTTGTGGGTGGTATCATGAAAGAAATTACTAAATTAATGATAAGACAATTTAAAATAAAACAATTAGGCTTTGATTTTATGGGCTTTTCTTTACAAAAAAATGATATATACACATTTCATCATCTGATAATACCAAATAGAAACAATGGACCGTATGAAAAATGGAATTGTGCAATACTATGCGGTAAATCAAGTCATCCATATTTACATTTAATAGAAGCAAAAGATTTTGATATGTTTTGCTATATAACAAGTGAAATGATAGATATGAATATTAAAGGTTATCTTGATATAGACAATTTGAAAAGAATCAGTGCTATATTAAAACAGTTTGAAAAAGAACACGAAAACGATATAAATAAAAAAGGCAAGATTTTAATAAAAGAAGAATACAAGAGGAGAGTGATAAAATGAAGAAAACATTACAACCTAAATCAATAAACCAACCTAGAATCCTTATTTATGATGATGAAAATATGGACTATAGAGTAGGAAGTTGTGGCTCTTTTGGCATTACTTCTGAGCCACCAATTGAGATTACTAGTTGGAAAGACAACACAAGAAAAAATATTCCTGCTCCAACACAATCATTTGAATGTATTATTTCTAACTATGAAGAATTAGAATATATAAAGTTAGATGACACTACTATGAGAAGAATTGCTAAATTTAATAAAGATATTTATATTCAAAAATTAGATGAAACGATAAAAGAAAAAGAAGCGAAAATAAAAGAATTAGATGATATTTTACAAGATAAAGAAGGTCGAATTGATAAGTTAAAGAAGTTTGTTGCTAAATTGTATGATATAGATTTATCTGATGAAGATGAGGATTATGACTACTACGATGATTAAATTTACTATACCAATCGCACCTAGAACAAAGAAAAATTCTCAAAGAATAGTTGTTGTTAAAGGTAGACCGATGATAATACCTAGTAAGTTATATAAGCAATATGAAAATGATTGCAAATATCACTTGCTTAATATCAGGGAAATGATAGATTACCCTATCAATTTGAAATGTGTTTATTATATGCCTACTAGAAGAAGAGTAGATTTAGTGAATTTATTAGAGGCAACTTGTGATATGTTAGTACATTATGGCATATTGCGAGATGATAAGAGCGATATTGTTTACTCCCATGACGGTAGCTATGTTTCTTATGATAAGAATAATCCTAGAACGGAAATAGAAATAGAAAGAAGGAATATAAATGATAATAATTAATGCAATAATTATGGGGTTATTTGTTATTTTATGTCTTTGTATGATTAGTGAAGGAATAAATCATAGTTTAGAAAAAGAATTAAATAAACAAAAAGATCTTAACAAACAACTAATAGGTTTATTCCAAAATGAAAAAAGTAAAACTGATACTTTATATAAAATTATATTTCATATAAGAGATGAATTGTCATTATTAAAATTAAAAGATTGCCCAGAAGAAGAATTTAAGAATATTCCATTTGAAATTATTGATTGGATTGATTTATTAAATAAAGCTAATAGTAATGATGGTGAAAATGATGGGATATATAAGCAAGTATGATACTAAATTTTTAACATATATGAATCGAAAATACAAGAAATATAATGTCAATTTTGAATTTTTTGATGACTATATTTTGTGGCTTTATTATGATCATTTAAAAAAAGATGAATACCTATACTATAAACAATTAGAAAAAGATTTATGGAGCTATGTTGAATTCCAAAATGGTAAAGAAAAAGATAAGCGAGGAAAATTAAATGACAACTGGGAAAAAGATTAAAACAAATGATATAGAGTTAAAACGACAGAAAAAAATTAATGAAAATAGGGATAAAAAAGAATTAGAAAAAAATAAAATGATAAAAAAAATACAAGATGAGTATAAAGAAATGCTATTGCCAAATTTAAAAGAAAAAACAGAGGAAATAACACAAAAAATTTTGAAAAAATTTGAAACTCGAGGAGAACAAGTTAATTCTGTTGAAATATTATCAACAATTGCAAAAAGAAGCCTTGTTGATGTTGCAACTGGCAATGCTAATTCTTATACTACACAAGAAATTATGATAGCATTTAATCTTTATATTGAAATGATTGATAAAATACAAAAATATAAAAATTTTCCACCTACTGTAGAAACATTTTGTTTATTTTTAGGAATAAGTAGAAGCACATATAATAATTGGCTTGCTGATCCATTGAGAAAAGAAGCTATGGATTATATACATTCTTATTTATTAGGAGTACTTGCAAATGGTGGTTTAATAGGAGAAGTAAAAGAAATATCAGCTATGTATCAGCAAAAAGTTATGGGCAAAGTAGAAGCAACAACACCTATAGTTATAGAACATAAAAAAGAAACTAATATTGATGAAATAAATGCACAATTACAAGCATTAAAAGGACAAAAAATTATTGAAGCAGATTGGGAGGAAAAAGATGAGTGAATTTGATACGATACTTATGCAAAATGCAAACTTGACTTTAGGTATTATCACTTTAATTAGTTCATTAAATGATAATATAGTAAAATTACAAAGCAATTATCAATACAAAAATAAATATTTAGATATTAAATTGTATAGGGAAATAAAAGAATATTTAGAAAAAGTTTTGGAGGTAAGCTATGGAAAAAGAAAATAATAAAGGTAAAGGTATTGGATTTGAAAGAATTCGTCGTATTACAGGTTATTTAGTAGGTACAGTTGACCGTTTTAATAATGCTAAACGTGCTGAGGTGGAAGACCGTGTAAAACATAATGGAATTAAAGAGGTAGAAAAAGATGTCAAAGGTAGTAGGGATTAAAATAGATACTAAATCACCACATACAAAAGACAAGATATATTATTACAAAACCAATGAAGATTTAAAACGTGGTGATATTATTGATGTTAAAGTTGAGAGTGGTGGTACACCTTCAGCAACTGT